>JACDHA010000019.1 GCA_013821315.1 Candidatus Dependentiae bacterium
GCTTTACTGATGTTTTTATTCTATCTTACAGCTGCCATTCTTTCCCCTTCTCCCCTTTTATCTTTTCCCTAATCTACTTTATTCTTTTTTTATCTTTATATATTAAAAATATAAAGCTTACAATAAACAAATTTAATCATTTCTAAGGCATTTTAATGTTTAAATAATATTTAATTTACTTTCAGCTCCCCTTGTTTTCTTTATTTATTCTCTCATCTCATTCTTCTTTAATTAAAAAGTAATCTATTACTTTTACCAAACGTCACATTCCAACAAATTTTAAACAATAGATTACTTTTTAATTATTTACTTAGAGCAAGCACTTAAAAGCTATTAATAAAATAATTATGCGAACTAATTATTTTATTAATAGCTTGAAATAGCGTCTTATACTACAGAACCCTAATCGAGATACTCTACTCACAATAGCTTCGTCTTATTTATCATACACAGTTTGCATCTGGGTTTATAAAAGAATTTTCTGGCCTGAAACTAAAAAAAGTTATTGTACCTTTCCATAAGCTTTATTGCTTGCACAAAATTCATCTAAAAACACATCCCTTGCTATGCAAGATCATTTAAGGTATTGCTAAAGCTATCAGCACTTACTTGTATCTTTATTTGCTGAACAATTTCCATCTCTATCAGTTGTTTAACCAAACCTGAATAGCCAAGCTCTACTAATTTACGTAACGTATCAACGGTGCAGCCTTAATATTATTTAAAAACAGATTATTGACAATATAAAAATATTATTGATATACTAAAAAAATAAAGTACAAATATTAAACAATATTCAGGGAAAAACAATGAAAAAATTAATTCTTACTTTTCTCTTACTACCACTTTCTGTAGTAGCCATGATAGACAAGCGGTATCTTGCGTCACGAGTACGAATCAGTGTTGAACTCCGGAACACAGTTGAAGCAGGCGATGTGCAAGGTGTGCAACAATTGCTCCTATTGTTAAAGCCAACAGCAGAGGACATACATACCTTTAATAAGCTTGCGCATGACAAATACACTCAAACCCACCGTGATGTATATAAAAAAGTAGGTCAAGCCTTAAGAGATTATTACATTAGAACATTTTACAACAAGCCTTAAGAGATTATTACATTAGAAAATTTAAAATAAATAAGGGCAGCCTAAGACTGCCTTTTTCTATATTATAAGCCAGTGTTTAGTAATTTTTCTTATTTTTCTGATTTACTTTACTTGAGACGAAAGAAATTACTATATAGTAATCTTTTAATCCTTTTTTTTTATATTTATTTAGAGCAAAATCCATAACCTACTGCCAATAATTATGCGAAGCAATCTTATGTCATTTGCATTCAAGCGTCCATACTACTAGCAATGATGAAGAAGTGCTATTCGTTTGAACTTTTTGTATTGTATAGCACTAAATCTAAAACAGTTAGCTCTCTATTTATTTTTTAAGGTAATTATTGAAATACTAACGAAAAAAGACTAACCTTATTTCAATATACATCACGTTTTTGAAATAAAGGTATTATTAAATGCGCACTACTGGATCTTATACAACTTTAGGCTCTACCCATTATTTTATTCCCTTTGCACTACCCCCTCACGATCCCCCTTTACATCTCAATAACACTATTATAGAACTTTATGGTGAAGTTATGTTGTATTTAGGTAGACTTAATGAAATAGCTTACAAGATACCCAATAAAGAGCAATTCATTAAGGCTTATATTATTAAAGAAGCAATATTTTCCTCTGCTATTGAAGGTATACATACAACAGTTTTGGATATATATACACAGCCTCTTTTAGACACTAAAGTAAATAAAAATACTCAGCTAGTACTCAACTATATGAAGGCCGTTGAACATGCTCTTTTTCTCTTGCACAGCGAGGGCTTACCTCTTTCATCTCGCGTACTTTTAAGCACACATACCATACTCTTAAGCTCTGGTGAAGGCGAAAAAGCTAATCCAGGCAATTATCGAAAGCAAACAGTACGTGTAGGCAACTTAATACCAGCACCTCCAGAAGAAATACCCTCTCTTATGTCTCAGCTTGAGCAGTATATTCACTACGACACATCGCTTGAAATAATTAAGTCTGGTCTTGCGCACGTTTATTTTGAGACTGTTCATCCATTTCTTGATGGTAATGGACGCATTGGAAGACTGCTTATAGTACTTATGCTCATACAAAGCAAGATGCTTTCAGAGCCCATTCTCTACCCTTCTTACTATTTTAAAAAACATCAATTAGAATACTACCAAAAGCTAGATGAGGTAAGAACTAAAGGCGATTATGAAGGATGGATTATTTTCTACCTAAAAGCACTTAAAGAAAGCATGATCGATGCTTACAGAAGAATAAATGATATAGATACCTTAAGAAATACCTATATAGAACGCATTAACAATCACCGCTTTAGCGCTAAAGCAAATATACTCAGACTTAAAAGCCTTACTTTACTCTTTGGTTCTCCTATTATAAGTATTCCTTTACTTGCAGAAGAGCTTGCTGTCTCTTATAATACAGCTAATCAAATTATAAAAGATTTTATAGCAATGGACATTTTAGAAGAAAATAGAACTTCAAAAAGAAATAAGCTTTTCACTTGTCAACAGTATTTAAATGCGTTAGAACATGAGTATGAATAATTAATTAGATAGTCCCTAGCGCTGATAGGCAATGCACCTAAAACTTATTTGAAAAATATACTAGTATACAGAGCTCATTAACTCTTGGCAGTAGCAAATAGCTTCAAAAATAGTTTTTCTTATGCTCTTTTTTCAGCTAGTCGTGCTTTAAGCATTTTTAATAACGTTGTTTTTATACAATTTACAACACTATCTTTATCTACTTGACTTGATGGAACATAGTCAAATAAAGTATAAGCTTGATGATCTTTTCTAACTATAACGGAAACATCGGCACCAGAGCGCAGTAATAGTTGTATAGAAATACATGCTGAAGCTCCTAAAGTAACTGCATAATGTAAGGGTGATAACTTATGAGCATCTTTGGCATTAACAACTTCATAAGAAAGATTTTGAGAAAATGCTGCACGTAAGATTGGAAGTATAAGTTTTATGTTATTGCTTCGCACTGCCATATGCAGGGGCGTAGAAGTATCTTCAGGTATAATTTTAGTTATATTAGCACCACTTTTTAACAGCACCTCTAAAACCTCAGCACGTTCATGTAGTAGTGCATAATGTAAGGCAGTCCACCCATCAATAGATGCATCTACGGGGACGCCTATAAAGAGAAGAAATTGTACGCTATTTAAATTGTTTTTTGCTACAGCTGCATGCAAAGCTTTTACCAAGACCTTTTTATCACTAAGCATAGCATAATTATTTGAGCTAATAAGAGTTTGCACTTGGACACTATCACCATCTAATGCCGCTTTAAGCAATGGATCCATAGCCTTTAATAAGCAGGGAAACAAAAGAACTAGTAAAAATAAATGTTTTTTCATAGGTTTCACCAAAATAATAATATTAAATGTTATATGTATAATTAATAATATTTTATATTTTTATATTTGTCAAAAAAATATCTCTATTTAAATTTGTAATATATAACTAAGTATTACTAAAACAAAGAGCTACAAGGTTGAGTAACTTCTTAAAAATATAAGAAGCCTTTGGCATTAGTTTGAGCATAATAAATAGCGATTTGTTGCGCTAGTGGATAAGGTATAGCAATGCCAACAGCACAACTAGCTTCTTTAATTAGCTTTTCTATACGTGCCTTACCTAGGGCATATTCACTTAACTGTTTACCTATACTTTGATAAATCTTATCGCCTGTCTGCTTATAAAGACTTTGTAGAAGTTGATTATAGCACCCTAAATCTTGCACAGTTAATACTACCTTTTGCAATGCCTTTTTTACTAAAATTAAATGGCCAAGCCTAATTGCTGTATCTATCACTTCTTTGGGGCTAGTAGCCATTCTGCTTTCTAGCATCATGTACTGTTTAAGTACATCTATTATATCTGTATTGCCTAGACTCATGGCCCAAGACAGGGGAGTTTCTTTATTCCAACTAGGAGCATGAACATCACTATCTGCATCCGTATTGAGCAATAGCTTAACTATAGCCGTAGAGCTTTTAAAAACAGCGGCATGCAATGCCGTCTCATTGAATGTATTAGTAATATTAACATTTACATGAGCTTCTAATAATAACTTTACTGATTCTTTATGATCATAATTAACAGCAATATGTAGTGCCGTATTTCTTGTAACATTTTTAACTACTGCATTAACATTGCAACCAGCATCTAATAACACCTTTATTATACCTGAATGGCCTTGCTGCACAGCCTTATGCAGTGGCATATACCCAGAATCATCACTCGTATTAACATTGGCGCCCGCATCTATAAGCTGTTTTACCTGCAGTATATCGTTATTGTGCACAGCATTGAATAACTCCTTATCGAAAGAGGACTGGTTGCTCATCGCCTGAATTGAGCAATAAGCAGTAAGTATAACGATACAATACATTAATTGTTTCATAGAAAAGCTCTCTTTATTTAGTATAATTAAATTTTAATATTATTAATATAAATTAATTTAAAAAAGATTGCAACATGGACTATGAGAAACAATTTAGGGGAAGGTTTTAATTAAGTACTTAGTTGGCTAGCTTTACATCGTACTTTGCGTTATATAATGAGTAATATCTTCAGGAAAAGCTAGGGCGGATTGAGATACCAAATCTAGCACTATTTTATACATTCTTTTATAAGTTATATTATAGTGTCTCAATAATATACCTATTTTTTTATAAAGACACTTTTCAGTACTATCACTAGTTTCTGTATATTTTTGATAAACTATGATTGCCACTTGATTGAGCTGTTCAATACTTGGCTTTACTTTAAAAATAAGATTTTTAACAAGAGCAACATGTCCTTGAGTAATAGCTCTATATAAATTAGCTTGTGTTGGTTCTGCTTGTAAAATTTGACTAATAAGTTCGTATTCGGTCTCTCTTATTCCAGGAAGATACCTGTAAGAGTGAAAAACACCACCTTTATTCCACAACTCTGGATTAGCACCACTTCGAAGCAATAAGTTTACTATTTCTTTAGACTTTGTTTTGAGAGCTGTATTAAGCAAACTAACTCCACAACTAGAAAGCATGTCTAAATTAGCCCCAGCCTCTATAAAAAATTTTAGATTTTCCGTTTGGCCTTTTAATATACACCACTCAATCGCCGTTTTACCCTGAATAGCATACTGCATATTTGGCCAAGCACCTCTTTTCAGCAAGTACTTTACTACTACAGCATTCCACCTACTTGCAAGCAATAGTGCTGAATTACCATTTTTATCAACTGCATTTGGATTAGCTCCATTATCAAGTAATCCTTGAACTACTTGTTCATTTCCGCTAATTGCAGCATTAAGCAATTGGCAATCAAGAAAAGCTTGAGTTTTAAGACTAACGGGGACTAAAAATAGCAATCCTCCAAACAAAGAATTTAAATTATGCATCGCATTAACAGAAAGAGTTATGCCGTGTATAAACAAGAAGAATAACAATAAATAAAATAATTTTTTCATCTATATCCTTATTAGAATTAGAATAATATCTTTTATAATACTAACACCAGGTATAAGTATAAATATAGAACAAACATGGTCACCTGTCGGCAGTCAAAATGCACTTCCGCTGTAAGTAGTAGATTCTCTTTTAGAAGTACTCTTTGGATATTATACAATTCATAGAAAGATTTTAATGCTTTTCACGATTCTGCCTATGCTCAAACATTTTTTATAGCAAAACCTTATTTACATACTAATATTTCAATATAACCTAATTGAGACACACTCAAAAAATCTTAACTATTTTTGATACTTTGCATGAGGCTGCTAGAAAAATAATTATGCATTATATTTAATATATTTTTCTTCTGGATACTTACTTTATTTAAATAACAAAGTTAACATTATACAAAAATAACTGCCCAAGCTAATTTAGTCTTCTTTAGACACAACTATCGGAGTAGTTTTTAGACTACTCTTTCATGTAAGCTCGTTTTTAGTATAAACTTTAAAAGATATTCATTATGCTCGATAAAACGATACATAAGCTATACAAGGAAATCTTATGCTAAAAGAATTTAATGGCAAAATACTCATTCTAGGAGCTGGAGCTGTTTCTCAATGCTTCCAGCTTTTGTTAATACGCCATATTAAAACTAATTTTAGCAACATAACTATTATCGATGCATCCAATACAGCTGCCTTAATGGCACCACTCATAAATCAAGGTGCTCGTTTTATTCAACAAAAAGTCACCCAACAAAATTATATAGAAACTTTAAGCACCTGGCTGACGAGCGGAGATATACTTATTGATCTTACCGTAAACTTAGAGACAGGTGATCTTATAGAATGGTGTCAATACTCAGGCGTAATGTATCTTAATTCCTCAATTGAGTGGTGGGATCCAACAGGTAATGATCACTCAGCTAACTTAATTGATGAAACATTATATGTACGCCATTTGGCAATTCATGAACGGGCTAGAAATTGGCCTACTCACGGCCCTACAGCAGTAGTAGAACATGGTGCAAATCCCGGCCTAGTAAGCCATTGGACTAAAAGTGCTTTAATGAGCATTACTAAAAAGATCATCGAAATAAGCCAAGATGATACTAGAAGAGCACAACTCAAAGAAGCAGTAGACAAGCACGATTTTAGATCTCTTGCTTATCTTACTGGCACAAAAGTTATCCATATTTCTGAAAGAGATACACAAATAAGCGGTAATCCTAAACAAGTAGATCAATGTGTAAACACCTGGTCAGCTAGGGGCTTATATGAAGAGGGCACAGCACCTACCGAAATTGGCTGGGGAACGCATGAAAAAACAATGCCTCATAACGCTCATGAGCCTTTTTTTGGACCACGCAATCAGATATTTTTAAATGAAATGGGCATGAACGTCCTTATGCGCTCTTGGGTTCCTTCAGGAGATATAGTAGGCATGCTTATAAGGCATGGTGAAGCTTATAGCTTAAGCAACTATTTTACTCTTTGGAACAACGACAAAGCTCTTTACAGGCCAACTGTACATTTTGTATACACACCCTCAGATGCTGCGATAGCATCCCTTTATGAGCTGCGCATGCGTAATTACACGCTACAACCCTCTTTGCGCATTATGAACGACGACATTATAAGCGGGCACGACGAGGTTGGAGTCCTCCTCTTAGGGCACGATCTTAACGGTTGGTGGACAGGGTCTCATTTAAGCATAGAGCAAACACGCTCTCTTGTTGGCAATCAAAATGCAACTACGCTCCAAGTAGCAGCTTCTCTTTTAGGAGCACTCTTTTGGATGATAGATAATCCACGCAAAGGCTTTAATGTTCCTGATGATCTACCGTATGCACAAATACTTTCTATAGCAGAACCATACTTAGGCACCACTATTTCAATGCAAACAGATTGGAACCCTCTTAAAAATAGGATAAATGCTTTCAGTAAATTTAAACATGAACAAATAGACTATACAGATCTTTGGCAATTTAGTAATTTTAGAATACTTTTTAGCTAAATGATCCAGCAGATTCTTTAAGCTCTTTTTTTGAATCCCGCATAATGAGCTATACTGTTAACAATATCTTTTGGCAATGACGGTATAGCTGATTGTAACTTACCAGACAGAGCTCCTAATGCTTTATATCCTGCTTGACCATAATGAAGGGATGCATATTTTTTAAACATACCATTTATGATCACGTATTGAGGATCACCTATTTGAGTAAAATAATACCAGGCAAGCGTTTTCAACCTTAACACTTCATCAAATGGTAACACCACTGCCGTAAGAGCTTTTTTCAAAAGTCCTCTATAGCCAAACATAATTAAATTATTAAACAGCTGCTGTTGGAAGTCTTCAGACTGTATACCTTGGGGGTTAAGCCTGCTGAGTATAGTTAAGGTCTTAAACAACTCCTTTTGCGAGTCTTTAGAAAAAGCATCCTGTGGGTTAAGCATACTGATAGACTGACTACAACACCTATATCCTTCAAGAAATGTACTCATTGTTGTTAGCTCAGTCGACGCATTAAAGATTCCCTTAGGGTAGCTTGCTACTTGAGCTTTAAGGTAGTCTATTAAAGGCATATCTTTATAAAGCACATTGATGTCAGCGCCATAATCCAAAAGCAATTGTATAATATCAGTCAACAACGTTAAATGAGGGTTTCTACACTGCTTTGTCCACAATGAATGTCTTTGGTCGACCATTTTTTTTCTCAAATGAGTTATACTCATTTGTAGTTTCCACTGCAAACATTCTTCCACAATGAAGGCAATGGGTGCCATAGGCATGGTGTTACTATATAACTTTACTTTGTCATTAGGATTAATACCCGTTTTTAAAGCGTAGCGTACAAGATCAACATCAAGGTTTCTGAGCCCTTCTTTAAACTGTTCTTGATAGTAACCTACTGCACTAAGTGCATAATACTTAGCCGTATTAAACAACGAACTCATACTGCAGGAATACCCCGTAGTTAGCAATAAACTTACTAAAATATATTTTTTCATTGTTTTTCCTATTTTCGTTAATCTTCCATAATTTTAATAATATATTAATTATATATATTATTTTAAATTATATTATTTAATTGTCAAATTAAATATAAGCCTCTATCCTTATTTTAATAAAGTTTAGGACTCGTGCCCTAAGGCTTTTACTAAAAATTTATTCAAATAAATAAGTAATTATTGAACTTAACCTAGAAAATAGCTCACTTTAGCCAAGGCTGTTGAAAGCAGCAAATTGATTGCTATACTGAAATATGCTTATAACAACAACACACTTAAGGAACCGATGAATTTCATTAAAAATAGTCTATTTGTAGCAGCAATACTTAGTGCACCTGCCTATAGCCTTAATCAAACGCAAATAGATCGCTTACAGAAGAATTTAGCAAATAACATTGATCTTTTTACTAATGATATGGCTGATGCTCTTATAGAAACTTCTATAGTACTAGCAAAATCAAAAAATCCTCTAAAATTAGTAGGATATATAACAAGAGAAATTTACAGAGAAGGCAAATCTAATTTAAGTAATGATAAGTATATGCTTACTCTCTTTAAGAGATATGGCTTGAATGCTACGAAACAACTAGCAGCAATTCGCTCATGGGATTTTGCTAAAGAATTAGAAATGGCACGCTCATTAGATACCAATCTTTCTAATATACCTGAAGGTAAAGTCTTAAGAGAAGAACTTCGCAAAGTTGATTCAATTTTAAGTTCCAAAATAATAAGTGTGGCTAAATTTTTCACTTCTTTTACAAAACGTGAAAAGAATCTTCTTAAAACATGGTCATTAATGAGCAAAAGAGCTGTAACTCATGCAGTTTCTACTGTTAGCTTATGTTTAGCAAGTAAAGATACTAGTCCTGCAACTTTAGCTACTCTCGAGGAACAGCTTAAGGACAGTGCAGTTAGTTCATATATAAAAATGGTAAACAAAATTGAACAAATAGACACTATGGCTATTATCAAACATGAGCAGCTTGTCGATAAGCAACAGGTATTGTTTAGACAAACCATAGAAGCTATAAAAGCTTTTGCTACAGGTGATAATAATGCTCCTATACTTAAGACCTTACAAAGCCAGTTTCAAAAATAAACCATTAAACTCTATTAGTGTTATAAGCAAAGAGAGCCTTAATCCTAAGGCTCTCTTTTTAATTTATTAAATATTTTGTTAATAATTTTTATTTTCTATATTTTTTAGAGTTAAACAGGTAAAGTTATAATACAATAAGATATTTCTCTATTTTAACAAACAGGTATACTCCCATGATTAAACACCTACTGATAATTTTATTTGTCATTTCTCAAACAAGTATAAGTGCTTTACTGCCTGATGACGAGCTCATTCAAGCTCTTGAAAATAATAACCTCTCTGGAGTTCAAGGAGCAATAAAAAAAGGCGCCTCGGTCAATTCTGACACAAACAAATACAACGTTCCGCCTCTTTTCATTGCTTGTAGTAAGCATAAAAATCCTAATTTATTTATAATTAAATTTTTACTGCATAACGGAGCTTTAGTTAACGGTACAGGTAAAAATTTAGCTACTGCTCTTCATTGGGCCATAACTGATACTGTTGCGCAGCTGCTCTTAGAGTATAAAGCCAATGCCAATGCCCAGGATATACGAGGAAATACACCTTTGCACAAAGCAATACTCAATGGCTCATTATCAAGAGTGAACGTATTACTTCTAGGTGGTGCTAAACACCTAATCAAAAACAATTGCAACAAGTCTCCCTTTAATTTAATTGAAGATGAGCTTGCCTCTACGCAAGAATATCTTACGGTAGACCAAAAAGAGACTCTTATAAAAATCAAAAGAGTCTTAGTTTGCACAATGCATGTAAATGATATATTTATAAAAGCTATTGATGATAGAGATATACAGCAAGTGTATGAGTTAATAAGCCTAGGGATAAGCCCTAACGACAAAAATAACAGCTATAATAAATCGCCATTGTTACTTGCTATTCAAACAGATGAAAATCAAAGTTACCCACTGGTAAAACTACTGCTTTCTAAAGGAGCTAATCCAGACATATGTGAC
Organism: Candidatus Dependentiae bacterium; assembly: GCA_013821315.1. NCBI lineage: Bacteria > Candidatus Babelota bacterium. The sequence continues at coordinate 10,626 of JACDHA010000019.1, forward strand.
TCTAAAGGCAATACCGCCTTGCATAAAGTGCATACTAAAAATTTAGCACTGTTAGTACTTGAGTACGGCGCAAATCCAAATGCTCAAAATAGCTTTCATCAAACTCCCCTACATATTTATTGTCAGGCAAAACCAGAAGAAAATAAAGAAGAACTCGTAAGCTTGATTTTCAATAATGGCGCAGCTATTGATGTACAAGACATACACGGCAATACACCACTTCATGAAGCAATTGATACTGATATAATTACTTTGCTTATAAATTATGGTGCCGATATAGATAAACAAAACACAGTTGGAGATACTCCTTTAGTAAAAGCTCTTAAAGAAGACTGTTTAGAAAAAGTTATTCTATTGCTTGAATTAAAAGCAAGTGTTTTTATAAAAAACAAAGCTGGTTCAAGCGCATTAACTATTGCTTTAAAAAGAATAAAATCTATGAAGGACTTAGAGGCTTCTTTCGATGAATTTTTCTCAACACAATACAAAAACATGCTCTCCAAAATAGTACACTTAAACCTATAAAAAAAGAGAAGCGTAATGCTTCTCTTTTTATTTATTAAATAATTATATGAGCGATTAGACTGTTTTCGATTGTAAGCCAAGATAACGGACTATTATGCATTGTATATCTTTTGGAAACGTGTCTAACTGATTTTGTGATAAAGCAAATAAAACATTCATTATTTTAGGATGCATTATTTGCCTCTCTATAGCTCTAACTATATCAAGCAAATCCATTTTAAAGCGCGTATCACTTTCAGCAAGACTCATTCTCACTGCTTTGCCTAACGCCGTTTCTCCTAAGCTGTCTTTAATGGTATAATCTGCTCCACAGCTTAAAAGCAATCGTGCTATTTTATAATTTTTAACACCTTTACTTCTAGTAGGCACCAATGCCAAATGTAAAGGCGTTAACCCATCTTTATTTTTTATATTTATATCTATATTTACATCCGCAAGCAACGCAGCAACTGCTGAGAGCCGCTCTAAACGTACAGCCTCACAAAGAGCAATACCCTCTTTACTATCTTTATTAATATCAGCACCATTTGCCAAAGCTTCTCTTATTTTTTTTACATTACCTTCTTTTGCCGCTCTTATCAAAACATTATTAACATGATTAACTTTTTTTACACTAGGTAAATTATTATAATCTTTAATGTCGTCAAATGAGTAAGCCTTTTTCATTACGCTTCTCGTTTGCATGCTATACGCATCGCCTGAAACTACTAGTAGTGCTAAAAAAAGAAAGATTCTCATACATGTCCTTTGGTATAGTATGATTGTTTAGTAATATATTATTCAATTATACTAATAAAAAAATATTATGCAAGTTTATTTTATTAAAAGACTCTAACTTTAAATAAAATGGTTTAAATTCTTTATATTTGTATAATTTTTATTGTATAATATAAATTAAAAAGAACACAAATTATGAAAAGCATGTTATTATTTCTAGCACTATTACTAGGAGCATCTATGTCTACCAAAACTACTACACCAGAAAAAGCACTTTTCGCAGGCGGATGCTTTTGGTGCATGGAAGCTCCTTTTGAAAAAATACCTGGAGTACTGAGCGTTCTATCAGGTTACACTGGTGGCAGAAATACCAATCCAAACTACGAAACGTATGCCAAACAAGGGCATATAGAAGCAGTTGAAGTTACCTATGACCCTTCTTTAGTAACTTATGAGCAATTACTTGATGTTTTTTGGAGACAAATAGACCCTACTGATGGTGATGGCCAGTTTGGTGACAGAGGGCCACAGTATAGATCCGCTCTTTTTTATCTTAATGACAAACAAAAAAAGGTAGCTGAGCAATCTAAACAGAGACTTGAAGACTCTAAAAAATTCTCAAAACCCTTAAAGACAGAGATCCTTAAAGCCACACCTTTTTATAAAGCAGAAGAGTACCATCAAGACTATTACAAGAAACATCCTATTAAATATAAGTGGTTTAAATACATGTCCGGACGCACAACCTTTTTAGATAACACATGGTCTACTGAGAAAAATAAAACAACAAATAAACTTTCAGATGAAGAATTGCATAAAAAGCTTACACAGTTACAATACGATGTTACGCAAAAAAATAAAACTGAACCCGCTTATAACAATCTTTATTGGGACAATAAAAAGCCTGGCATTTATGTGGATATAGTTTCTGGAGAGCCTCTTTTTAGCTCACTTGATAAATATGATGCTAAAACAGGATGGCCAAGCTTTACCCGTCCTTTAGAACCTCAAAATATAATTACCAAAGAAGACAATACCTGGTTTACTTCAAGAACCGAAGTACGTAGCAAAGGCGCAGACTCTCATTTAGGTCATGTATTTAAGGACGGACCAGCACCAACGTATCAACGCTACTGTATTAATTCTGCAGCACTACGCTTTATACCCGTAGAAAATATTGAGAAAGAAGGCCTCGAAAGATACAAAAAAATCTTTAAAAGCTAGCTGGTTTGTATATGCCGTCAGCTTTATAGACAGTAAAACTTCCCCGGGTCTCTTTTGTTAACGTAAACATACGTTTGTGAAACTCTTGTAATTGAGCACAAGAATAAATTATGAGAGTTACCTCTAAACCAGAATCTACAATAAACTGTTTATTCTTTTCTATAGCCTGAGCAATAGAAAGAAGATCATTGGCAAAAACACCACCGCCTATGAGTGTAAGAAATACTTTTTTCTTGCCCTTAAGAGCAGCTATACGTAATGTTCCTTCGTAGGCAGCATCAAGTAGCATTTGAGCTCTTTTTTTAGCTTCAGGATTATTTTTTAAATCTCTATTAAGAGCACCGAAGTCTAATCCAGCTGTGAATACTTGATTAATTGTTTGCTCAGGTGAATCTATATGAGCATGCAAGCCTCCTTTAGTAAAACCATGAGTAACTTGAATATCACTATGATAGCCTATTTTTATATCTGATACTATCTGCTGATCTACTATTTTATTGAGCGTCTTAGTAGCATGAAAATCAACATAGCCATTAACTACTGGAAAATATTCAGCTACGTTATCAAGTAAATTTATTTGTTTATTTTTAGTTTGACGCCATTGTTCAGAATCTAAAGCTAGATTATGAAAAATATAATACATTCTAAAAATAATACCTGGTGCTGCAGAAAGTGAAGCAAAGGGTCCTTGGGTATAATCATAAATATACTTAGTTATGCCACTCTCAGGAACATCATTTTTACTTACTGGTTCTAAAGCACTAAAATTAGAAGCTACTTGAAATACAGCATCCTTACTAGTAGGCTCTGCTTGCAGAGCACCTACATCAAGATAATATCTAAACCACGAGTCAACAACTGTACCTTGCCCAGCTTTAACATTAAAAGTTCCTGAACGCAGTTTTGGCAGCTTGGACGTCTCTACGCGTAATTGTTGTAGCGAATACTCTTCAAAATGGCCTGCCTTAAAATTTTGACCTGTTTTGCAATTGGTAATAGTACTATTTTTAGAATCTAGACCTAGTGAAGTAAAAAAGGTTCTTTTATTATGCGATTGCCATACTTCTTCAGACAATCCAATAATATCTTCAAAAAATCTTTCTCGGGGAACATAGTCATACACACGATGTATTGGTGCTGAATCAGCTATTTTTATGAGTCTAACTGCGCCTAAAGAAGTGGGTACTAAAATTAACAGACTATACACTATTTTATAATTAACCATTTCTCATTCCTTTGATGCTTTTTGTAATTACTACTTCAATTGTAGCAAGATAAAAGCTACTTGCAAAAGCTTAGCTAGCTTTTGTAAATAACTTTTAGCAAATCAATACTCTGAGAACTAAAGACGCTTTAAATTTACAAGACTTTTATGTAAACTTACAGTTAGATTTTAAATTTACAAAGTTGCTGTGTAATTAGCAAGAAAAATTATGTTAATTGTTTATATTAACAGATATTCTTAAAAAATTTACTTTTAGTAATATCCCTTATGCTTTATGCTTATAACCACTGTAACCAGCAATTATTCGTACTATATCTTCTGGCAAAGGCGCAACATCCGAAGACAGCTTTCCTGAAAGAGCTCCTATGGCCACAAGGCCAGCTTTTTCATATTCATACTTTTCTATTGTTCTTATAAGACCATTTAGATGAGGATGAGTTTCATTGAGCTTTTTAGCCATTTCAAGAGGAGTTTCATTTGCATCATTTTTTATATCTAGGCGTGCTCCATGAGCTATGAGAAGTTTGAGAATCTCTAACAAGGATTTTATCTGCATACTGTATAAATCAGCAAGCTTTGGATTAAGATATGCAACTTTTTTTACAAGTATATGTAGACTCGTATTACCTTCTGACTCTTGAATATTAGGACTAGCACCTTTAGAAAGTAAAAATAATGCTAGTCTTAATTGATTATTATTTATAGACCAATGCAGGGGTATATTTGTATACTTATTTATTTTTTGACCACCATTAATATCTGCTCCTTTATCTAAAAGCTTTTTTATTTCTTCAGTTTTATTTAATAGTTGACTTGTAGAAGATACAACATTATTAAGCTGATTTTGTAATGAGGCTGCTATAGTATCTTTTTGTTCTTGTGTAATTTGGGAAGGGCTATTCATTGCTTTAATGAGGCAGAAAAATAAGCTTAGGTTTAATAATATAATTTTTTTCATAATTCTCTCTTTTTGTTAATTGATGTTATAATATTATTATATTTTATAGTATATAAAATTGTCAATATTAGACTTTAATTAAAGCTGTCGACCAAACAACTCCAAGATATAAATTATACGCTAAATTTATATATCTCTCGTTAAAAAGCGCTGAAGCAAAATAGCTCAGCGCTTTTAGGTATTTAATTAACGCAAGTTAACCAGTTAATATACCGTTCACGTTTTTGAGCATCAGTAAACCACCACTCATTAGGACCCGGTACTATAGTAAATGTACGTACAAATTCACCCGTAGACTTTTCAACTAACTCTGGATGAGCATTAACAATAGACGCTGGCATCTCTTTGCCTAATTGAGCAGGTCTTTCAAAATGGGTTGCCATTACTAAAATACTGTTTTTCAGGGGCGCTACTTGCTTTAAAAACCTCTCAACACGCAAAGCCCCTTCTGCTTCCATAGTACCCTTAAGAGGTTCATCAATAACGGTTAAAGTCTTAAGTTCAGTAGACAAAAGAAGTTCTTTTTGAATATCATCAAGACGCTTCTTTTCAGCCATAAAGGTTGAATATCCTTGGCCAAGCTCTTCTTTTATATTTGCATAGGTATACAATTTATCAAAAACAGTTAACGTCGCTTTTTCTGCCGGCACTATACCAAACGTTTGCGCAAGTTGCACTGCATAAGCAATTGCTTTCATGTATGTAGATTTTCCGCCACCATGAGGCCCCGTTAATATAAGTGTTCCAGGCTTATTTGCTCCTAAATAGATATCACTCGCTTTTATTTGACTGCCTGATAATAGTGGATTATACAACCCCTTAATTGCTAGAACAGGAGAACCTTGCTCGACAAACTCAGCAAACACATAGCGCTGAGGCTGCAGAGCACTTTGGCAATATGCTGACGCAACTGACATATAGGCATCAATTGATCCAAGCGCAACCATTACCGGAACAAGCTCGTCTTTTACTTTATGAAGAAGGGCATATGCAGTAACCGCATCACCAAGACGCTCTTGCCAGGTACCATTTTCTTGTGCAAATGAACCAGACATAAGAACTTTTTTTAGCACAGCCAAACAACATGATATATTTTTATTTTCACAAAAATCTTTTAACTGATTATAATTTTGCATAACAGCTCGTAACGGCGCAGCATCTTTTTGTTGCAGTCGCACATACAACGCGTCAATAGCATAAAATGTTGCAGCTAACGGCTGCATACGCTTATAAAGAGAGGTATAAATATAGTGTTGTGTTTCGAATTCTGCTTTTAATTTATATATATTATAGATATCTATACCTATACAACCTACATAAAGAGCACTCAGAGGAGCTGCAATTTTTCCCGGTATTTGGTAATGCAACCATGCTGATACTGTATTATATAATTGCCACCCTAATACACCAATAATTCCACATGTAACACCTGCAAGTAAAGCAGTACCACCATAGTAAAACTTACGCACTACTTCACAACAATGTGGCTTAGTATTCCAAGAGTCAAAAATACCACTAAAGTATACTCTTTTAGCAAGCTCTGCATCAAGGTCGGCCGCTGGATTCCAAGCATTAAGTAACATTTTTTCATGTTTTCCAATAGTTTCCATTAAAAATGCTAAAGAAGCATTAAGATCTGCTTTCGAACGGTTGGCAATAAGCACTTTAAGCGCTTGCTGTCTACACAAAATAAGAGGTATATCAGTAATCGGTTCTGAAATAAGACGAGCAAGAGCAACTTTACCCATAAAAGTACGCGCTCTATCTAATTGAGCATATAAATGAACATCTCTACTTTCTCCATCACCTACAAGTATATTAATCTCTCGCAAAGAATATGGATACATAATGCTGTTAAATGGACGCGGATCAGCCACATCAAAAAGCCTAAAAAGCTTTCTTTTAGCAGCACTATTTGAAGGTACTTGTAAAAGAAGTTGAGCTTTTTCTTCAAGCTTAGCTTGAGGATCCCTTTTTACCTTATCTTGATTTAAAGTAGGTTCAGACTCAAGGGCAATAGCACCAATTTGAGCATAACCGCCCAGAGAAGCACTACTGTGGCTTGATATTATAAAGCTTGTTAGACATAAAAGTGTAAATAAGTATTTAATCATGGCAATCTTGGTTTTATAGTTTTTTACTATTTGCATACAACGAATTAAGTATACTTATATTGCACTAGAAAGCCAATTTTTTACTTTTGATTAAAAACACAAAGAAGAGGGCTTGTAATACTACAAACCCTCTTCTTTAATAAATGGATACCCTTACTCTTTAAATGAATCACTTAGATCAACATTGCGAGCTATATGTTCAATAAGTTCTGTTGGCACCTTTTTAAATATATTGCTATCAGGCTGACTACTTTTATATTTCGCTTCAAGAATACGTACTAATGTACGTTGTTTACTATTTTGAATAACTTTTTTAAGATGCATAATAATGTGCTTTTGCTCTTGCTCTTGTAACTGTGCTTGAGTTACCAAGGGCTGCTGACAAGTTGCTCGTGCTAGATCTAACGCATTTTGCCCTCTCTTTGTTTCCAACAAAGGATTAGCATTATGCTCTAATAATTCTTTTACTAAGGGAAAAGAAGAACTAGTAACAGCAAAATGCAAAGGAGAATAGCCTACTGCATCTTGTATATTAGGTGAAACGCCATAGGTAAGAAGCAGGTGCACTAATGCTTGAGTATGGTCATATATTTTACCCATACAAGGCGCATGCAGCAACGATCTACCAAAGTTGCAAACTGTTGTTTTACTTACATTTTTCTTAAAAAACAGGGGTGCTATTTCTAAAATTGCCGGATTATATATACCTACACCTGTTAACGGTACATTGCCGTAGGTGTCTTGTTTATTCACATCTGCGTTTGCATCAAGCAATACACGCACTATTTCGACATTGCCGCGCTCTACAGCATAATGCAAAGCTGGCGGAGCATCTTGACTACAAGCGTTAACAGCCGGTTTTTGAGCTAACAGTTTTTTAACTTCCTCTAAATCATTAAATGAAACTGCACCTTTTAAACGATCTTCCAATTTCATGGAGTAACTTACAAAGGGAACTAAGCAGGCAAAAATAAGGGATAAGTAATTATTCATAGTGAGCGCCCTCAATACTATTAAATTAAAAAAATATTACATTGATATACTCTTTAAGTTTATATTTTATTTTATAATTGTCAAATTTTTTAAAGTAGTTAGCTTTCAATGTTCGCAGTGGGCAAAAGCTTGCCAAGCCTACTACAGACTCCCCTGTTTTAAATACTTTCACGTTTCTTTACTTACTATAAGATAAATTAGTAGCCTATAACTACTAATATTTTATTGATTTTTATTATACGTGGCAGCTCCACTATAAGGAAAAATAATGCTCAAGAAAATAGTTTTTTTTGTAAGTATAACACTCTATGTTTTTAGCATAAGCATGAACACACTGAAGGTAAAAACAACTGTATGTGGGCTATGCCTTGAGAGTTTAGCGGATCAACCTTGTGTAACGCTTGCATGCTTTAAAACACATACTTTTCATACAAAATGCTTTAAGTATTTTTGTATTTCTCAATTAGAGCAAAGAAACACTTTAAAATGTCCTTATGACCAGAAAGCTATATCTTTTGATCAGTTGAAAAAAACATGTGGCAGAAAAACTATTTTAGCTAATCAGCGCAACCAGCTGCTTGAGTTTTTTGCCAACGCAGAAAACTATGTGCTTATAGATGTTCTTAATGATGCTTTACTTAACAATCAAGAAGCACTGCAAAGCATACGTTTACTTATTAATCATCCGATCTTAAGTAATTACAAAAAACAGTTTTGCTGGCTTGCAGAAAAACTAGGTAACGAAGAAGCAGAGAACCAACTTGAAAACTTGCTGCATTGTTTTACTGAAGTTTCTGATACCTTTCCTGAGCTGATATCTCTTATAAGTAATGCTATCAACCTACTTATAACATTTATTGAGGAGCAGCCTGCAGAAACAAGTGCTTCTTTATGCTCTAAGCTAAAGCTTTTGCTAGAACACAGCTCTGCTCATCAACAAAATAGCCTACTCCACTATAAAGCTATTCTAGCAAATCATGTACCTCAACTGGGAGCACTTACTTTTCTAGATTGTTTACGCTGCTTTGCTTTAGGTGTTAAAAAACGAGATAAAATCCTTATTAAGCAAAGTATTAAAAGCTCCATCAACCCTATGGCAAATCCTTTAACAAAAAACTTTATAGGAAAACCATATATTTCTAGAGCTGCCGCCGCAGCGCCATTTTTGGCTGGCTGTCTTATAGCACTTATTGCTCTTAACTTTCCAGATCAATGCTCAAATTATCATTATACGTTTTTTATAGCAGTGTCATTTAAAATTCTTTTTGATATAACTGTCAATACCTACTTAGCAGGCGCTTGGATTAATAACTACTCTCACATCTTATGAAAAAACATTTCATATAAGAAAAGTTCTACGCATAAACCATTTGCGCAGTTCTTCACCTATAATAAATATCAATCCAATAAGCCCTGCAATAAACCACTGATGGAGACTTAATGGCACCGTTTTAAATAAAGGCTGCAAAAACGGCATATAGAGTATAGCACTATGCAAAGCTATAACAAGTAGAGTGGCTCCTATAAGCCATCTATTAGTGGCTACTCCAAGCTCAAAAAGTGATTTGGTTTCCGATCTACAGTTCCATGCGTTAACCCACTGCAACAACGCCATACTCGTCATTACAAGTGTACTAAGAGCACCGTTTTCACCATAATAGAAATACGTAAGAATAAAAACACTACTTGCCATCAAAGAAGCTTGGTAAAATACTTTAGCAATAAGAGTTCTATCAATTAATCCCTTTTTTTGTGTTTTATACAGCCATTCATCAGTTAATATATTTTTCTCCCGAGGTTCCATTGCCAGAGCAATATCAAGAAATCCATCAGTTATAACATTGATCCACAAAATATGTACTGGTAACAATATAATATCACTTCTAAAGGCAAAAAAAGATGCTAATACAAAAACTTCACTTAAATTAGTTGAAAGCAAATAAAGTACTACTCTTCTTAACGTTGCAAATATATGACGCCCTTCCTCTATAGCACGTACAATATTAGAAAACGAATCATCAAGCACTACTAAATCTGCCGCCTCTTTGGCAACTTCGGTTCCTTTTATACCCATAGCAATTCCTAAATCTGCCGCTACTAATGCAGGCGCATCATTAACACCATCTCCTGTCATCGCAACAATTTTATGATTCTCATGAAGCAGTTTTACAAGCTTCATTTTATCTAAAGGTGAAACCCGCGCATATACACGAACAGTAGCTACCGCTCGCAAAGCTTGCTCATGCGAAAGCGCATTGAGTTCTGCTCCTGTTAAAACCGGCTGATCTTTATCACCAATGCCTGCCTGATAGGCTATTATAGAGGCAGTTTTTTTGTGATCACCTGTTGCCATAATTACTTCTATATGCGCTTTGCGAGCCTGAGCAACCATAAAAGGGACATCCAGACGCAGAGTATCTTGTACTGCAAAAAGGCCTAAATAAACAAAATGCCCTAGTACCTGCTTTTCAAAAAAATCATCAAAGTCAGTTATTTCGATAGCCTCAGCTTCTGTATAAGCTGAAGCAACCATACGCATACCATTTGATAGAAACTGATCTAGTAAAGCAAGCGCAGATTGAGGAACTTGAGCACATGCAGCAAAAACATACTCGGGAGATCCATGAACAAAAACAAATAATCTATCGTCTTTTTTGAAAAATTGCGCTTGCAACCTTCTTACAGGATCAAAAGGAATATCATACAGCTTAGTAAATTTTTTTTCAGCCTCAGGCTTTGTTACACCTAGCTTAAGCGCAAAAAGCTCAATAGCAGCTTCTAGAGGCTCTCCTTTAACAAGTACAGTGCCATCTTTTAGATACGCTCTATGAGCACGGGTCATAAGAGCTGCACCATAGACAAAAAGCTGCTCTGTTGATGATAAATCTTTCAACACAACAAGCTCATTGTCTTTAAGCACTTGCCCTTTTTCTAAATACCCTTCACCGGTAACAGTAAAAACCTTATCACCAGCAAGCACAGATACTACTACCATTTCATTACGTGTAAGTGTTCCCGTTTTATCAGTAATAATAACATCCGTACGACCAAGCGCTTCTACAGCTTGCAGTTTTTTAACGAGAACCTTATTTTTTGCAAGGCGCGAGGCCCCAGAAGCAAGTACTATGGTAAGGACAACAGGAAGGCCCTCGGGAATTACTGACACAAAAAGGGCTGCTAGTAACAGCATGATATCTGTTATACTCTTACCTTGGTATAGTGCTACAACTAACAGCAACCCACATAAGACAAAAGCACCTATAACGATTGAGCGAGATAATTTTTGAAACTGTTTTTTAAGCGGCGTTTCTGTATCAATAGTTTGAATTACTTTTTGAATAGTACCAATATAAGTAGAAAGACCTGTGGCAACTACTACTGCTAGTCCATTACCAGACACTACAGGAGTTCCTGCAAATACCATAGTATACTGTTCATACAAAGGTGTATTTTCTGGCAACATACCAACCTTTTTTTCAACAGCAAATGATTCACCTGTCAAAACAGCTTCATCAATTTTAAGATTATACGCTTGAAGTAAACGAGCATCAGCTGGGATACTTTCACCATCTTGAATAAATAAAATATCCCCAGGCACCAAAAAGCGTGTATCAATTATTTGCTGCGTACCATCACGCATAACGGTACACGTATTTGCTGAATATTTTTTTAAACTATTAAGTAAATTACTTGCTCGCCCTTCTTGAAAAGCTCCAATAAGAGCATTAAAAACTAGTATAAAAGCTATAACAAAAGCATCGACGCGATGACCAATAAAAAGCATTAAAAAAGCAGATACGAGCAATATATACACTAAAGGGCTCTTAAACTGCCGCAATACAAGTATAAGCCATGGCTCAGATTTCTGATGCAATAACTCATTAAGCCCATACTCTTTTAAACGCTTATCTACTTGTGCTTGTGTCAAGCCACGTTGCCTATCAACATTATAAAGCACCATAAGATCTTCAAGCGTAACTGCATAATACTTCATTCTACTCTCCTAGTTAATCACTATTTAAAGAAACTTTAGCAATTAACAGCTAATCTAAGCAACAGTCTATACACTTGCAACTAGTAGCCACTATTTTCTACAGTCTTAAAAACAGCTATAGCTACAAGATAGTGAATATTAGCTATCCAATTTTTTAATAATATTTCCAGCAGACACCCAGGTAAGCACTTGAGCTTCAGGCCATAATTGATTTGCATTGCCGCCATATACTACAAAGCTTTTAGAAAAAGAAGTAATATTTTTCAAGTATTTCAGCTGATCAAAGTGATATTGCTTACATATATCTGAAAGTATAAAAGATTCTACTAAGTTTCCTCACAAATTTTGAATATATGAAAGCAGCGTAGGCGCATGCTGAATTTCATCTAAAATCATACCTGACTCAGTAGGATATTCTTGAAGAAAAAGCCTTGGATCTGTATTTGCAAGATTACGCCTATCTAAATCTTCAAGTGAAATGTACCGATGGTTTGGAAACACACTCTGTACTAAAGTAGTTTTACCTGATTGCCGAGGGCCTAATACAGTAACAACAGGAAATTGTGCTGCTGCTTCTTTGAGAGATTCAGTTAACTGTCGAGCTATCATTTAATGCCTCTAGTGAGCTTTTTTAATATTTTCTGACAAATGGGGAATTCAATTCCCCATTTGTCAGAAAATAGAGATTTCAGCTTTTTAACAAGAAATTGCAATAAGTGTTTTGTCAATTACAAGCGTATTTGAGCATGCTTTAGTCTTGGAGCGCCCAATTAAGTTGCTCAAACTTAGAAGTTTTAGAAGAAAATGTAACAAGTATATCATCACAGGCCATGCCATTATTGGCTTTAACTACTTGTAACACGTAAATTGAACACTGACGTTTATTGAGATAGTCTTGCACTCTGCTTGTATGTTCTTGGTACTCAAGACCCAGTGAATAGCCCTTATAAGTCAACCAAGCATCTGCCAATTCAATATCTGATAACGGCCTTAGTATTAATAAAAAATCTGAGCTAGAAAGATGAGCAAGAGTATCTAACTCTTGTTGGGTATTTTTAATATGCACTAAAGCAGGAGCTTGGCAAAGTACTATTACTGGATTATTAAACTGGAGTTGTTTAAGCTTTTTTGCCTGATTCATACGCCAAGTATTAAGCTGTTTATCAGTAGCTACTACAAATTCTAAGTCTGACGGCAATGGCCATTGCTCTAAACTATCTATAACTATAACTGAACGTGCTGCACCCGTTTGTGCTTTAAGCTTACCTACTTGTGTTAAAATAACCTCTGCTGTTATCAAAGGGCATGTTTGCAAATCAAGTATAGTTATTCGTTCACCTAATGTTTTTAAAAGCTTAGCTGATGCTTCTAGCTGATGCTGCTCTTCTTGCGTAAAGTAGACACCCGATTTTGCCTGTTTATCACTGCCAAACAAGAGAGTAGTTAAGCTTATACCTGCTAAATAGCAACGCATCGCATATATAACTTCCTGAGTTGTCATTTCAAAGGTTACATAGACCAGACATGCTTCAGGATTGTGTATAAGAATATCGAGAGCATTTTGTATGCCAAGTCCTGTTTTATGTAGAGCAGGTGAGGCAGCTATTACTATAAGATTACGCATACCCGATAAGTAGTCATCAAGCAGGGGTAGTGACCGCTGCGGCAACCCAATAAATTCTTTACCACGATATGATAAGAGTATAGATTCATGCTCATCAAGTAATTTGCTTAGTCTGGGTACTTGAAGTATAGGATCAAATTCTACAGGTCTTGTTAGCTTTTCTGCTTCTTTAAGTATATAAGCATCAATAACTTCTGGTGAACCTTGGTGTGCTAACTGAAGTAGTTGTTGAACACGTTTTTGCTGCTCTTGTTTTTGTATAAAATTTTTACTGTGCTCATGCAAATTTTCCAGTGTTCTACCAGTTTCATAAGCAAGCTCTTGCCAGAGAAAGTCTAGATCAGCTTTACGTGCTTTATTAGTAATGGTACCAATAAAAGCTAGGGCTTCATCAATAAGAGCCACTAACTCAGCATCAGTCCATTGAGCCTCTTTTTTATGGCGAGATACCATACATTGCGCTTTATAGCGTAGCGCATGGATACGCAGAGCAATTAACTCTTGAAATGCACCTGAACCATAGATACTACAAAATTCATCTGGATCTTTTGCTCCACCTAAATAATGCGGCGGCATAACAAAAAGCTGCATATCAGTATTTATCAACTTATCTATATCATGCTCGGTCGCTTTACAGCCAGCTTCATCATTATCATAACACAGTGTAATTGACTGAGGGTTACGGTGCACCAAAGCTTGCATCTGCTCTTGAGAAATCCCCGCACTAGCTGTTGCTAGAGCATTGGTTATACTATGAGCCTTGAGTGCAAGGACATCAAAAAACCCTTCTACAATAATAATAGAATTACCTGTAAGCCATTGCCAACCAAAAGGCACAGCTTTGCTACCACCCTTTTCTGAGCTCATGAGCAAATATTTTTTACCCTCAGTATCACCAATAATGTGGCGAGCCCAAAAATTAATAATAATGCCTGCTAAATCTCGCCACGGATATACTATGCGCTCGTGCCAATCAGACCGGTAGATACCAGAATTAAGTATATCACTAGCAAGGTAACCCTTCTGCTCAAGTTGCTCTTTGATATACTCAGCACCTCTATAATAGCCAAACTCGTACTCAGACAACTGTTCTTGAGTCCAACCACGTTGCTCAAGGTACTCACGTGCCAGAGCTGCTTCGTCAGATAGCAAGCTCTCTTTAGTTAAAGCTAAAAAGTCTTGTAACAGTTTTTGCCGGCTATTTTGTACTAGAGGAACACGGACCTCTTCAGTATAATTTGGCTTTATAAACTCTACTCCAGCAATTTGGCATAATTTTTTAACTACTTGCACAAACTCCCGTCCACGGGGCACTCTACCGTCATTGATATACGCTGTTAAACTTACAAAATACCCACAACTATTTTTACGGTTACAGGAAAGAATTTCGCTGTTTTTATATAAAAAAGCTTCATGTTTTTTGCATTGAGGACAATCAGCAGTATAATGGTCACCCTTATCAACCAAATTAAGGTCATTAAAGACAAGCTTTTTATCAAGATACGGAAGCACAGCAGTTTGGTAAAATTGAAGTAAATTCACCGGGCATTTTCGCTTTTTTATGAGTCTTATGCTGTTTTTAAATATCCTAATACTAATCCAAATTACCTAAATAGACAAGATGTCACTAGTTTGATACAAATGCAGATATGACTATACACTATTATTTCAAATTTAAGAACTAAGACCAATTTACAAAAATTAAAAAGTCATTATAGTTAAATAGTAATTCTCTTTAATCTATTAATCCTCTTTACAGTTGGTAAAAAATGTCCGAAAATGCTTTTTTTAACAGACTTTGCCTACCGTTTTTTCTGCTTATGGGTAGTATATTGCCAGAGAATAGACTATGTGGCGCATTTACTAAAATAAACTTTTTTACTAATGACACACAACATATTTATTTATTTTCTGACGACCATAGTATACAAGAACCCCACGTTAACCAAGAGCAACTAAAGGCAGTTAAAGCACTATTAGACAAATATGAAACTAGCCCTACTATGAAATGCCTTATACTGGCTGAAATTCCTGCAACATGCGGACTTGGTTCATTATCTAATAGGTACACTATTTTAGCTGCCCTACCGTTTATTTTTAATTCTCTTAAGCTAAACAACACAACGCTTAAAAACTATGAAATACGTACCACTACTATACCTGTCATTCATCTTATACAACGAGCTGATAAGAATTTGCCTATTGACAACCTAACTTATTATACTCAAAATATCATTCTTACAAGCAATAACATAACATTTAATGACATTATTACAGAATATACTACTTGGTTTACCGCCATTACAGCTTTAAAAAATAGCCATCCTGCTAAAACAACAGCCCTATTTGATGAAAAATTAGAAGATAGCAAAGAATTTTTTGAGCAATTTAACAGTTTTTTACATGACAATAATATCAATGAATCTACTCTGGTAATTAATGCAATAGACCAACTAGCACACCGTGTATACGAGCAAGGACCCAATGCTTTTTATAGACTCGAATATCTACTACATGATATGATCAATCCATTACTTGATCTTTGGTTTTTTCATCACTTGATAAATGCGCGAGACTATAATTCACTTATAGTAATGGCTGGAGGCTATCATGCGACTGTTTTAACTGCACTACTCTTTCGTGCTGGATATTGTTATAAAGGTGCATATAACGCCAAAGATTGCTATCTTAAAGAATCGGAATTTGACCTAAATACATTACTACCAAGCTCCCTACTAAAATCAGTGCAAACTGCTATCTTAAAGCATCTAAGCTTCATTTAGACGCATTGCTGCGAAATTTCTGAAAAAATCATTGCTAACTGAATATTTGTTATTGTATTATTAAAATGCAGTCTCTTTACATATGGATAACAAATTAAGGATGTACAATGAATACATTACATTTATTTTTAGGCGCAGCTTTACTCAATATTTTTAATAATGCTTTTGCACAAAAATTAGAACTCATTAATAACTATGGTAAAGATGTAAGAGTTATTATCTATCATAATAACGGCGATAGCCCACAGGACTTTGATTTGCCAACTTATCAAAGTGCCCCTCTACCTATAGGTGTAGGAACTCTAGCAACTATAGACCATATTGATATTTCGACCTACACTAAAGCAAGATATGGTAATTTAGCTAATATAAGCAAATATACTATTCAGACGCTCGACCTTGCAGAAACTAAAAAGCTAGCCCAACAAAATCCAGGTCGTACTATTACGCTCTCTATTAGCGGCTCAGGGTGGCTAGGCGGCAGCTGGACAACTACTCCTTCATTGAGCACAAGTGCATCGAAGGGCACAGCAACAGAAACCACTAAGAAACCAAGCACCCCAATGAGCCCGTTAGCTACAACGTTAACACAAACTTTCCCTCTAGCAGTGGATCAAGCACAATCAGGAAACCCTGTATATGCTGCAGCTATATTTGGCCTAAAACCTGGGCAAACAATTGAAAAAAATGAATTAAGAAAAATATATTACGACCTTATAAGAAAATACCATCCAGATAAAAACCCCTTAGGCAGTGATTTAAGTAAAGTTATTACTACCGCTTATAGCGCTATCATCGAAAAAGGTTTAAATTTAGATGCGCTCTATCCCAGCAATGACTTCAACCAATTTATATCCAACACTAATCCCAGTGCTCGCAAAAGTTAAATAGATACAACATACCAAAGAGAGATCTCTTGGCCTTTCTTTGGTATGTTAGGTAAATTCTTACTCAATTATATTAAAAGCTTGCTATACAATTGTGCATGCACTTGAATGAGACAGTGATTGAGGGCCTTTTTCTAGTTTTTTCAATAAACTTTTTATAAAATCACTGTGCTTATCGCTTTTAGTGAGAGCTATTTCAAGAGGCGTTATACCGGCTTTATTTTTTTTACACAAAATATCAGCACTACCAGTAATACTTAAAATAAATTCTATAACTTTTTTACTCGTGCACTCAAAAGCTTTGTGTAGTAGCGTGTTGCCTAGTTTATCACAAGTAGTTAAACTAAAAGCTTGCTTTAAAAGCTGTTTTACAACAAAGGGATCATCTTGCATTACAGCAGTAAAAAGCTGTTGCAACTTTAAATTAAGAAACATGTCTACATTTTTATTAGCGCAAAAACCTTGTTTAAGGAGAGTAATAACTTGTTTTAAATCAGCATTACTTACAGCGTTATTAAGCACAGCTTGATTAGAAAATGCTTTTATAACACTTGGATGATTAATTAACTCTTCAGAAATAGGAGAACCACTAACAATCAAAAGCTCAACAATCCGTGAAAAATTATAGTGTACGGCTAAGGCGAGAGGTGTTTTTCCCTCGTTATCACAAAGAGCAACATCAGCGCCGTGGTCAAGTAATAATTTCACTAATTTAAACTGATTTTCTCCTGTTACCATAGTAGGAAGTAAACATAGATGGAGCGGTGTTCTACGGACTAATGTAGTTACATTAACTTTTGCACCATATTTAACAAGAGCTTTTGCGCCTGCTAGATTGAGAGCTCTACAAGTATAATGAAGCGGAGTAACACCATGCACACTAGCGGTATTAAGATTGCGAGTCTTTTTAATCAAAATCTTAAAAAGAGCGTGTGGCCCATTACTAAGAGCACAATCGTGAAGAGGTGTAAACCCTTTATCATCTTGTCTATCAGCTTGGGCACCATGCTCAAGCAAAAGCTTTGCCAACTCTGCATTATGGGCTCTTACTGCTCTATGAAGAGACGTAATTTTTCCTGCATGTTGAGTATTTGGATCACCACCATGCTCTAAAAGAAGAGCCGTTAGCTGTATATTACCCTTTTTAACCGCATAATATAAGGGCATTTTCTCTAACTTATCGTGGGGAATATCTTTACCAGTACAATCTACTTTATGATTAACAATAATATCTTGAACAAGCAAAAAATCACCTGTTTTAATAGCTTTAAGCAATTGCTCATAAAGAGGCTGCATACAGAACGTTAAACGAGTAAAAGAAAGCAAAACAATAAAAACTAACCATCTATTAGAGTTAGATACTTTGGCTATATAATTAAGACACCAGAACCAGGGGCTTGAGGCCTCTTTTAAATAGAAAATAAACTGTTTTTTCATATAAGCCTGCCTAGAATTAATTTTATTATTTTTGCATATAATTTAATAAAATTATAACATATTTAATAAAATAGTAAAATTAAGTAGAACTCGAGCCTACAAGTGCTTTATACTAATGTTATGGTTACGTCTGACTTTTCTTGCTTTTAATGCTTATAAAAATTTGGAGATTATAAAGCCGATGATTGGGAATGATTTTTATGCACTATCGAAGTAGAAGAATTGTTATACAAATTCGATAACAATTTTATCAAATTTTCTTTATTGGCCACTTCTTGAACTGTATTTTCTGGTAAGGCTTGAGCATAATTAAGGGGTGTTTTCCCATTGGCATCTTTATTAAGAGCATTAGCCTTATGGTCAAGTAAAATTTGTACTGTTTCTAGGTTTCCTTGCGCAGCTGCCCAATGCAGTGTGGTACACTGATCTTTGGTAAGAGCATTAACCGGAGCACCCTTTTTAAGAAGTAAACGCAGTATTGCTGGTTTATCCCAAGCATAATGAATGGGAGCATCACCCGAGCTATTAAAAATATTTACCTGTGCGCCAGCATTGAGAAGTAGTTCTACTATCTCATAGTTTTCTTTAAATACAGCACAATGTAAAGGCGTATCTTGAAAACCATCTTGAGCATTTACATAAGCTTCATTTTTAATAAAGTCTTTGACTAATGAAATATTGTTTTCTTTTGCTGCTCTATGCAATGGAGTTGTATAAAATATATCATGACT
>JACDHA010000020.1 GCA_013821315.1 Candidatus Dependentiae bacterium
GATCCTGTACTTGAGAAAATTCTTATTGAGTCTATTATTTCTGGATTTAAGCCACTAGAAGAATGTACAGAAAAAGAGTTGGAATCAAAAGAGTCTGGCAAAAAGCGTAATGCACGTATTATGGCTCGTCTAAAAGAAGCACTCAGTGACAAAGTATATGAAAAGATTAACCGTGCAGGCCACGTGCTTGATTTTTTTAATGTACGAACTGGGAAATAACTTAGAAAATAGTTGTAAAATAAGGCCTGATTAAAATCAGGCCTTTATTATTAACTCAATTAACTTACTGTTTGTGACAAGCACAATACTTTTAGTTAATTGACTTTGTATTGCCATACTTTTTATACTCGATATATGCTTAAAGAAGCATTACATTGTAGGAATAATTATGAAGAACTTAGATAGAAAAGCTATACTAAACTATTTACGCGAGAACAAAGACGTTTTAGAAGAACAATTTGGTATTACTAAAATTGCTCTTTTTGGTTCTTATGCTCGCAATGAAGCTCATGTAGATAGTGATATAGACCTTTTAATTGAAACAAAACAACAAAGTTTTAAAAACCGCATGCTTTTAAAAGAATATTTAGAAAACCATTTCCATAGAAAGGTTGATCTTTGCTATTTTAAAAGTATACGACTCTTCATCAAAAGTCATGCTGAGAAAGATATAGTATATGCCTAAAAGAATTCCCGAGTTTTTC
Organism: Candidatus Dependentiae bacterium; assembly: GCA_013821315.1. NCBI lineage: Bacteria > Candidatus Babelota bacterium. The sequence goes on from JACDHA010000020.1 coordinate 705, forward strand.
GTTATAGATATCTTGATCTCTTTAGATAAAGTTAAAAGATATACAAAAAACTTTTTAAGTCTTGAGGAATTTGTTATTGATGAAAAAACCTTTGATGCAACAGTAAGAGAGCTTGAAATTATTGGTGAAGCTCTTAAACATATTTTGAGTCATTCTGCTTATGACTATTTAGTTAAGCATCAGTGGAGAATTATTGTAGACTTTAGAAATATTGTAGCTCATGAATATTTTGGAATAGATTATGATGAAATATTTGATATAGTTCGTAATGACCTTCTAGAGTTTGAACATGAATTTTTAGAATTTGCTCAAGTAGTTAAAAGTACGGAGCTTATAAGCGCATTAAACTTTGCAAAACAAGAACTTACTAAAATTAAGCGATACGAAAGTATTAACTACCTTGAGTATTTAGAATCTTTGTTAAACGATAGTAATAAAGATTAAAGGTTTTCTAAGGTGTCTGGGTATGAGAAATTCCTTTATTACTTATATTGCTTAATGTACGAACTGGTAAATAACTTAGAAAATAGTTAATAAATAAGGCCTGATGAAAATCAGGCCTTATTTTATAGATTAGTGGTTGTCAAAAAAATAGTTACTTTTAATTGCGGCAATATTTATTAAGTATAGCTCTAGCTAAACAGCTAAACTTTTTATTTATTGGCAGTGGTGTTACTGTTGGCGTTGGCTGACAATTAATCTGTACGGTAACTTCACTCGAAAGAGCACTCATGCAATTAGTAGCATTACTAGCCTGAGCTGTAAAACTATAAGTTCCATTAGCAAGTTGAGAGCTTACACTAAAGTTGCCATTACTATCACTTTGTGTTGAAGCAATAGGTGAACTATTAGCACTAAAAATAGTTACGGAAACATTCGGGTCAGTGGTACCTGAAAAAGTTATAGTTGGACAATTGCTAGTATCAACTGCAAGTGTTGGTGTTATAGGAATCTGCTGAGTGCTTCTAAATATAACTACACCTGGTTGTTGGCCATTAGTATTGATTACTGCTAAACAGTTATCAACAGAATAAGACAAGTTAGCAGGGTTAGTTATACTGCTTCCATCGAGAGTAACTACAGGTAGAGCCGGGTTTGTTTGTGTGGTGCAATCAGAATTAATTTTATAAATAGTTACGTTATTTAAATTAGAAACAGCCAGACAGCCATTAGGTGAAAAATCAATTCCACGTTGAAATGCAGTTACATTAATGCCACTTGTGCTATTAAGAGTTGCACTAGGAGCGAGTGGCCCTGAAGGTTGACCGCACTCTAGAGCATACAGAGTTACCGTACTATCGCTTCCTGTTCCAGACGCACCAGCATTAGCAACAGCCAGGCACCCACTAGTAGAGAATGCTACTGATACAGCATTATTAATACCGCTTATGGCATTATCAAGAACAACAAATGGTGCAGGTGAAGCAGAAGAAGGTGTGGAACAGTCTATAGTATAAATAGTTACAGTGGAGTTATTAGGCTCAAGAGAGTTCGAATTTGCAACAGCAAGACAACTTGTTCCATTAGCGGTTAATGGGGAAAATGCTAGTGATACAGGAAGCCCGGTAAGTTGCCCAGTTTCTGCATCAATAACAGTTGTAGGAGTTAAAGATGTGGCTTGAGGATTACGGCAGTTAATAGAGTATATAAATACACTTGTGTTTGCACCATCAGTGGCATTGCTGACAGCAAGACATGCGCTTCCCGTAATAGTATTGAGTTGTGAAAAAGCTAAACTTCGAAAGTTGCTAGCTACACCCTCCATAATACTAGTTGGAATATTAATAATAGGGGCGGGAGGACTAGCTAAAGAAGTCGTACAATCTATTGAATAAATTGTTATTGTTCCGGGGGTGTCACGTAGATTAAAAACAGCTAAACAACTGGTATTAGTCACAGGGTCAAAAGGTGCAAATACTACAACTTGAGGTCCATTAATCATGCTGGTAGTAGCATCTAAAACTGTAATAAGTTGGGGTGTTGATTGAGCATTCGTACAATCAACAGAGTAAATAGCAACAGTATTATTAAGAAAGTTAGCAATAGCTAGGCAGCGTCTATTGTTGCCACTAGTTGCCGGTGAAAATGAAATTGAATTAGGGTTGTTAAGTGCACTGTTGTTGCCCTTAATTATCGCTGCAGGAGCAGATGCTGGCTGTGTGTTACTACAGTCCACCGCACTTGCTGCGTAAATTGTTGTATCTCCTGAATTAGTGTTAGCAACAGCTAGGCAACCACCGGCAGAAAATGCTACTGAACGAGCTCCATTGATGCGGCTTGTGCTGTTATTAAGAGTGGTAGTAGGAGCCAGGGGACCAGAAGGGGTAGTGCAATCTATAGAATAGATAGTTACGGTGCTATCGGTTCCTGACTGACCTTGATTGGCAACGGCAAGGCATTCTGAAGAAAATGCTACCGATTGAGGATTCTTAATACCGCTTACAGCAGCATTAAGAATAGTTGTTGGTGCAGGTGATACTGCAGATTCAGTAGCACAATCAACTATTCTTAATACCGCTTACAGCAGCATTAAGAATAGTTGTTGGTGCAGGTGATACTGCAGATTCAGTAGCACAATCAACTGAATAAATAGTTACTGTATTGTTACCGGAATTACTAACAGCTAAACAACCATTAGGAGAAAACGCTACTGATATAGGGAGGTTAATCATACTTGTGGTAGAGTCTAAAACAACAGTTGGAGCAGGTGTTGGCCCAGAAGTATTACAATGTAACGTATCAGCAGAGTATAAAGTTACTCGACCTCCTTGTAAACCTAGGATTCCACTAGCAACAGCTAGACATCCTGTGGATGAAAATGCCACTGCATTAACACTAAAAGCTTTACTAGTTGCAGCATCAAGCATCACCGTGGGCGCAGGAGGCGTCGTTGAAGGATTGGTGCAGTCTATTGTATTTGCAGAAAAGATAGCAACTGCACTATTATTTGGATCTGTCAAACCACTGCCAACAGCAAGACAGCCACTAGGAGAAAATGCTAAAGAACTAACAAATAAAATTTTGCTGGTAGTGTTATCAAGAGTAATTGCTGGAGCAAGAGGATTTGCTTGAGGTGTAGTGCAATCTATAGAATATATAGTTACAGTATTATCAGTACCTGTTGGATTAATACCCTTATTAGCTACAGCTAAGCATCCAGAGGGTGAAAATGCTACTCCAACCGGGTTGTTAATTTTACTTGTAGTGCTATCAAGGGTAACAATACGAATAGGCTCTGCTTGGGGATTATTACAATCCACAGAATAAACGTCTACTGTATTAGTACCTTGATTTGCAATAGCAAGGCAGTTTGGCCCTGTAGTGCTATTAAAAAATGCTACTGCTCTAGGCTGATTAGAGTTAGGTATATAAGCAATTTGCGCAACGTCACATAAGTTGCACATTGGAAGCACTGTAATGGGTGCTATTAAGCACCAGATAAACGTTAAAAAGCGTAAAAACATAAACTCTCCTTTTTTAGTATAAACGGCGTATATCATTATGTATATATAGCAGCTATGTTACTTCTTATGCAATAAAACAAAAATATCTACGATGCCTGGTTAGCTTGGCTTATTTTATAATTTAAGCTCACTGACTATTGCTATTGGTCTTAAAGAGAGTGCTGCAGCTTTCCAGCTTAGATATATTCAAAAAGTTTCAAGAGCTTATTAAGGCTGGTGCAAATCTAAAGCTAAAAGTTACCTCTGGTTGGGAGAAAGGCTCAACGCTTTTTGATCTACTACAAAGCAGTTATCGAGGTAAAGATACGCTTTCAGAACAAGAGATTCTAGATATAATTACAAAGGCTCAAGTGAGCTAAAAATTGTATGTATATTTCTAGATTTAAAAAAGTAGAGGTAATTGGGGATCATAAGGGGGCTGCCCCTTATGAATTGCTCGTTAGTTGATTATCTTGTTTGCTTATGTTAACGAACTCACTGGCTCTATAGCTATGCCTGAAAGAGCACCAGTTATAGTTACCCGTGGGTAACGTAATTTGTTTTTTTTAATTACAGTGCCCGTAGGAGTAAGAGTGAGGCTATCTTGAGGTGAAAAGGTGAGAGTTAGAGGCTCTTTATCTATAGAAGTAATTTTTAGACTTAGCCTTTGTTGGACTGCTAGAAGTTGCTCCCATGCTCTCCAGCCAGTATTGTTAAGCTGTCCGGACCAAGAAACTAAATAAATATGCTTAACAAGAAACTTATTGCACAATGTTGTAAGAGCTTGAAACACTAAAGAAGAAGGCTTAAGAACAATAAGATAATCGATAGTTTGTACTGATTTTTTAGTAAGCTCGGGTATAAGAGTGTACGTTACCCAGTTGGTAGCTGATATCGTTTTTCCTAAATAACCTGGGTCTATAAGTACGGTTGCTTGTGGATAATGTATAAGCGTGAGTTGTTTTTCAGGATGTCCAACTATACTTATTGTTCCAGTAGGGTTAAAATCGTAGCGTAAATAACCAGCAATACCGATTATGCTTAGTGCAAATATAATGGTACTAATAAGGGGCCTTGAGAGTTTTTTTGTATGCAGTATTAAAAAAGCAAGCGCTGGTATAAGTAATGCAGTACCTAAAGACGGTTGCGGACTATAAAATAACCACGACCGATCGCAATAGGTAAGTATGGTATACCACCAATCAGCTACTTGCTCTAAAAGGTATACGAGAAAGCCATTAGGTATATATAATAATTCACTAAAAAACACCAATGAGGCCAAAGATAAAAAAATTATCAAAAAAGGTGTAAAAATAAAATTGCCTACAGGGCTTGCAAGCGATAACGGTAATCCCCAACAGAGTAGTATGGGCCACGAGATAAGAGTGAGAAAAAGCTGTAGTTGCAAAAAGGTAAGAATATCTCTTGGAGTACACTTAAGTTTTTTTGCCAGAGTTTGTACTATGTTTTTTATTGGCATGCTAGTATAGATTTAATTATTTTTATATAGTTTCAAGTATACACTAAAAAGTAAAAATAAAACAGTCCAGTCAACGTATGGAGAGCAGGGATGAAAGCGAATCTAGATTTTTTGAAGTATAAAGCGTATAAGCTACGTGTTGAATCACTTAAAGCGACTACAGCTGCTGGTTCTGGGCACCCGACTTCTGCTTTATCGGCAGCTGATATGGTGTCTGCTCTCTTTTTTTATGCTATGCACTATGACCCAGCAGATCATGCTAACCCTACTAATGATAGATTTATATTATCAAAAGGACATGCGGCTCCTGTATTGTATGCTGCATGGAAAGAAGTTGGAGTTTTGACTGAGCAAGAGCTTCTTACTTTACGTCAATTTAATTCACGACTGGAAGGGCATCCTACGCCACGTTTTGAGTACGCAGAAGCAGCTACAGGGTCACTTGGTTGTGGTCTTTCTATTGGACTAGGTATGGCGTTAAGCACGCGTGTTTCTGGTCATAACTTTTATACCTATGTGTTGCTTGGTGACAGTGAAATGGCAGAAGGTTCTGTGTGGGAAGCTATAGAGCTTGCAGCTTTTTATAAAGTGCATAACTTGGTAGCTTTAGTTGATTTTAATAGGTTGGGCCAAAGTACAGAAACTATGGATGATCATAATATAGAGCAACATGCAGCTAAATGGCAAGCATTTGGCTGGGAAACTTTTATTGTAGATGGCCATGATATGGAATGTGTAACCAAAGCATTAGATCAAGCGCGTGCCGTAGTTGGTAAGCCCACGGTGCTTGTGTGCTACACCTATAAAGGGTATGGGATCACGGAAATACAAGATAAAGAGGGATTTCATGGCAAAGCATTTTCACCTAAAGATCTTGAAAAATATTTGCTTGAGCTAGCTGAGAGGTTTCCTCAAGAAGCTGATTCTTTTGGTAAGTATCCTGAAACTATCGTAATGCCAAAACAAGAAGTTAAAAAAGAACAGCCTGGTGTAATGCTTCCGCAACCTGAGTATACAATTGGTGATAAGATAGCTACTCGCAAGGCGTATGGTGAAACCTTGGTATTGCTGGGAGATTATTCTAAAAGTATAGTAAGTTTAGATGCTGAAGTTAAAAATTCAACCTTTGCAGAACTCTTTGAAAAAAAATATCCTGAGCGCTTTGTACAATGTTTTATAGCAGAACAAAATATGATAGGTATGGCTGAAGGCTTTGCATTACGCGGGTTTATTCCTTTTGTGTCAACATTTGCGTCATTTTTAACACGAGCACATGATCAGATTCGTATGGCATCTATTGGCAGAGCGCCACTGCGTATAGCTGGATCGCATGTTGGTGTTTCTATTGGGCAAGATGGACCGTCTCAGATGGGTCTTGAAGATATGGCTCAAATGCGCAGTATTGCAAATTCAGTAGTTTTATATCCATGCGATGGCGTAAGTACTTATAAACTAGTCCATCTTATGGCAAATTACACCCAAGGTATAAGCTATTTACGCATGACACGTGAAGAAACTCCTATTATATACGAGCAAGAAGAAGAGTTTTTAATTGGTGGTTGCAAAATACTTAGACAAAGCTCAGATGATCAAGTATGTATAGTAGCTGCGGGTATTACGTTATTTGAGGCTCTTAAGGCGTATGAACAATTAAAACAAGAAAATATTAACGTAAGTATTATAGATTTATACAGTATTAAACCGCTTGATACAATAACTCTTAAAGCACAAGCTATAAAAGCCTACAAGAGAGTAATAACAGTTGAAGATCACTTTATACAGGGTGGTTTAGGTGAAGCAGTATGCTATGAACTACGCAGTAGTGGCTGTACCATAGAAGTACTTGCAGTTAAAGAACTTTCTCGTTCAGGCAAACCTGAAGAACTACTTGCCTATCATAAAATAGATGCACAAGCTATACGAGAAACTGTCTATACATTACTTAAATAACTAACTCTCACTCTAGTTTTACACAGGCAATCTAAGTAGATTGCCTTTTTTGTATATATAATAATTTGTATAGTATTTAAAATAAAATATTGCCAAGAATAAGCCATTTAATATATAATTAATTATAATAGAGTAATTATATAAAAGGTGAACTATGAAAAAATCATTTATTTTGTTAACAGCAAGCTCATTAATATATTCAATGCCCAGTGTAGAACCTAAAAAGCCGAAAAAGCTTAAAGAACTTACTATCTTATTAAAATGCAGTTCAGACAATTCTTCAAAAATGTTTTTATTTATTAATAAAGATAAGCCTAGACTAAGTGACTTACTGCAATCAGTTTCTGAGGTAGCTCAAAAACCTATGGCACAGGTAAAACTTACTTATTTAGGTAAAAATATAGCTACTCCTGAAAACATTAAAAATGACATTTTATTAAAGGAGCTTGGCATTCTACCTGATGTTGTAAATAAAGTATCTTGTGTAGATGCTTCATTAGAAACTAAAAATACATTAAGGCGTTCAGCCTAATATATCAGTGAAATTAATAATTAACTAAGAAGCGAAAGAATACTATGAAAAAATATATACTTACCATGCTTGTTCTAAGCGTCTTATCTTTGCTTCATGCTATGAACCTTAAAGACCCCTCAGAGCAGCTCTCCAATGCTGTTCTAGCTGATGATATAGAAGAAGCGCGAAGTGCTATAAAACAAGGAGCAAACGCTCAGAGTACTTTCCATGGTAGTTTTGATACAATGCTTCATGGTGCGAAAAGTGCTGCTATGGCGCAATTGTTAATTGATTATGGAGCTGATATTAAAGCGAATTCATGGGCTGGTTATACTCCTCTTGGGAAAATGTTATATAGGCCTAATAATCCTAATATACATGCAATAGAAACTTTGTTAAGAAATGGCGCATCTTTAGTAAAAACCAACCCTGCAGGTAGAACACCTTTTAAAAGTATGCAGGACGAAATTAAGATGGCAATTGAGAGAAAGATGAATAAAGAAACCATAGAACATTATAAAGTTATAGCAGATGTTTTAAAAAATTATCCACGTTTAGTAGCCGAAGCTAAAGCTGAGCCTCAAAACACAATACAGCAAGCAGTAAATTTAGGCCTTGTTGATCTTACTAAGCAAATATTGAAAACTCTTCGACTAAGTGATAAAGAATTACAAGACTTGGCTGAGATTGCAAAAAAACAATACGCACTAACTCAAGATAGTTCGTACAAAGAAATAGGTAATCTGTTACGTTTTAAATTAGGGTTGACAGGTACGGCTCTAGGTGTTTCTACCAAAGGTGTGTTAGGATACAGTTTGCCTAAAGACGTTATAGCTATTATAAAGCAACAATAGTAAGTTACTATTTACTAAGCTAATCTTATTAAAAGTTAAAAGAAAAGAGGCGAGTAACTTAATACTCGCCTCTTTTAATGTCTAAAGTTGTTTTTAGAATCCTATGCCCAGTTTTGCAAATACAGCCCAGTTATCAAGAGCGCTTCTGCATTGACCAAATTCATAAGAACCACCTAAACCAAGAGTGGTTTGGTAGTTACATATTGTTTTGTCGCATCCAACTGCAGCATATATTTTATGAGATAATGCTCGTGGATGCTCTGCAGAATGTACATTAATATCAGAGCGTGTAAGTGGAGTAAATGTTGCATCGCTTGGTGCTACATTAGAGCCATTTAAACCTTGATCTATAGTTGCTTGACTTGCAGAAGCAGCTTGTAGATTGCATACTTGTGCAATATCAAATATACCAAAGTTACTTAAACAATCTAGATTACGTAAACAAATACGTTCTGCTTGTCTGTACCATAAGTTATAGCCTACTTCAACGTTCCAGTTGCACCACTCATAATGGAGTGCTGTCCAGAATTCAACTAGGCTGCGTGGCTTAACGCGTACGCAAGGGCTTAGCAAGTTGATAGCTGGTTGTGATAAAAATGGTTGATTTTGAGTTGCTACTTGCAGAAAGCGGGACCAGTCACCATTGTTTAAATCAAATGAGCGACGTTCATTAGCTTCAAAAAAGTGAAGATATTTAACATCAGCCATTAAAACCATGTTGCTGTTGCAAACTTTAGGTAGGGTATAATCCCCATTAAAACCAAAACCAAGCGCGCCATGTTTGCTGCCTACGGTAGGTTCAAAAAGATGACGATCATGTCTTCTATGTCCTGTAGGAATGCCACCCACTAAATAAATACTTGCATGATCTTGATTACAAAAAAAGTAGTCATATCCTAGTTTAACTTGTATATCGTCTAGGCCGTGACGTTTAAGTTTGCATCCAGCTAGTCTACCAAAATGTAAGTCTTGATTGTTAAGAGCTTGATGAGCATCACTAAAGCCACTAATGGTGCCATAAGTTGTTCTATTAAACTCACGTAAATGCAGATCATGTTCAACGCCTAGAATAGCGCTATTAATGCTCAACCACGAGTTTGAAAGCAAGCAATCAAGATTAGTATACAGATTTACGACTGCACCATACACACGGCGTTTAGGGCATATGCGTACATCAGAACTATAATCTGTTCCTTTAGGACCAATTAGATTAAGCCATAAAGAATCAATATCTCCTGTACCATCTTCACGTATACTTACGCTGTTTTTCCCATTAGGTAAAAAATAGCGAGCAAGGCGACTTGATTTACGTGATTGTTGATAAAAGGGAGTAAGAGTGAACGTTCCCCAACCATTGCAACTGTTTTGAGCTGGATGATAGATTTGGTAGTTGTTTAATGCTAGTTCGTAGGTTGCATCATAGGTAATAGAACGTGAAGTAAAGGCAGTTTTAGCTTGTCCAAAACTTGTGCCTAATGAAAAAAGCAATCCTAGTGAAAAAAATATTTTATAGAAGTTCATTTAATAAGCTCCTGGCTTATAAGGTATTTTACAATACTTATACTCTGTTTTATGACATACTACAACAAATCTTTTTTAAAAGACAAGCTTTTGGGCGTAAAAACGAGATTTAGAAACACCAGCAAAAAAAATCCTCGGCGATTACCGAGGATAGAAAGATTAGTCGAGTTCAATACTGTCAGGTATTTTGCCCTCTTTAAATATAAGTACTTGTGTTACCATTTTAGCTGTTGCCTGATGAATCTGGAAGAGATAGTCTTTGTAAGCGATCCGTTCGCCTTTTTTAGGTAAATGCTGCAACTGCTCAGTTAAAAAGCCGCCAAGGGTAAGTGACCTTTGAGTTTCAATAGTTATATTAAGTACGGCGTTTAATTCTTCGAGCTCTATACGAGCGTCAACCAACCAGCCACCTGAATTGAGCGGCTTAATTTTTTCTTGAATTAACTCATATTCATCGCTTATTTCACCGACAATTTCTTCTATAACATCTTCCAGAGTTACCAGTCCTGCAATACCACCAAACTCGTTGATAGCCATGGCCATGTGCATCCGTTGATCCTTAAACTCTTTTAGAACTGAAAGCACTTTAGCACTTTCAGGCACAAACATTATAGGACGTACTATTTCGCTTAGAGGTTTAATTTCACCTTTTGATAAAAGCAGGAAAAAGTCTTTTTGATGTAATATACCAATAACGTTTTCTGAGTCACCTTCGTAGACAGGTAGTCGAGAAAACTGGTACTTAGAAAATAGTTCACGAGCTTCCTGAAAAGTCGTATGAGTACTAATGTAAATTATAGAAGTTTCAGGAACCATAATTTCGTGTATTTGCGTTGTGCCGAGCTCAAAAATACTTTTAAGCATAGAAGTTTTATGCCGCTCCATTAAACCCTTTTCATTGATATAATCAATCAAGAATTGGATCTCTTTTTCTGTTGCTAAAGCTTCACTATGATCATGATTTTCAGTTTCACCTACAGAGCGTACTACTGCTTGAGAAACATGCGATATTAACGTAACAAAAGGATATAAAATATAATATAAACTATTGGTAATCCATAAAGTTGAACTAAGCATCTTTTCACCATGAGCTTTAGCTATATTTTTGGGAATAAGCTCAGCAATCAAAATGATAAGAGTAGTTAAAGCTATACCAATGGCAAACCCTACTGATTCAGGAAAAGCAAAATAATTGGCTATGCGTTCCATTAGCTGGCTACTTAAAGCTGCTGTTGTTACATTTGCTAGATTACTTGCCACCAGAATAGTTATTAAAATTCTGTGTGGATTCTTTTCAAGCGTCTCAAATAAGGCTTTATAACGGCCTGTACTATTGGCTAACTCTTTTAATTTAAACAATCGTAAAGCAGTAATACTTGTTTCCAAAAAGGCAAACAAAGCAAAACAAGCAAGCGATAGGAGTAAAAAAAATACTGTACTATAAAAAGAACTATCAACTGGAGGTTCCATTGTATCCTTTTGCTACGTTAGTGTAACTATTATTCGTCATCATCCATCATATCGTCACTGTCTGACTCATCAGTTCCGATATTAAACTCTTTTTCAAAAAATGTCTGTAGTTTTTTACTACGAGACGGGTGGCGTAGCTTGCGTAACGCTTTTACTTCAATTTGACGTATACGTTCGCGAGTGACTGAAAAGTCTTTACCCACTTCTTCAAGTGTATGCTCTGAAGCAACATCTATACCAAAACGCATCTTAAGTACTTTCTCTTCGCGTGGTGTAAGAGTTTTTAATACTTCACGTACACGCTCTTTAAGATCGTTGCTTGCTACGGTATCAGCAGGTGAAAAGTCATTTTCACTTTCGATAAAGTCTTTAATAAAGGCATCATCACTGTCGCCAACAGGTGTTTCTAATGAGATAGGCTCTTTAGATATTTTAATAATATTTTTGATTTTTTTCTCATCAATATTAAGTTCTTTGGCAAGTTCAGCATGACTTGGCTCGCGACCGTGCTCTTGAGTAAAGGTACGCTTAATTTTATTGATTTTATTGAGCGTTTCTACCATGTGTACTGGTACACGAATAGTGCGTGACTGATCTGCTATAGCACGTGTAATAGCTTGTCTGATCCACCAGGTAGCATACGTAGAAAATTTGTAGCCTCGTTCAAACTCAAACTTCTCTACTGCTTTCATAAGACCTATATTACCTTCTTGGATCAGATCCAAAAAGTGTAAGCCACGGTTAACATATTTTTTAGCAATATTAACAACTAAACGTAAGTTTGCACGCGCAAGGTCATCTTTGGCACGTTTATCTTTACGCTGTCCTTCAGTAAGCTGTCTATAATACTTATAGATATCAGCATGCGAGAGACCCATTTCTTGTTCAGCTTTACGAATAGTTTTATTGCTGCTTCTGATAATGCGTTCAAATTCTTGCATCTCTTGTGTATCAGATTCAGTGATATGTTTTTTATGAGAGTACTGTTTAAGTAACATCTCAGCTTGACGTACAGCTTCAGCACGTTCTTTTGTTTTATTGATAGCTTTTTCAATACGCTTGCTTAACTTTCTTATAAATTTATGAGAAAGTTTAATAGTTTGTATAGTTTCGCTAATTTTTTCTTTATTTTTTTTAACTTCTAAAAGCATTTCCTGCTTTTTGTCTTTAATCTCAAGTTGGCCACGATAACTACGATAAATATCACTCTCTTGTTGCACTAAGTGTTTTATAGAGTCAATAATAACAATAAGTGCTTTCTTTTCTTCTTCGTACTTAGGCAAATTTTCTTCGTCAAACTCAGAAAACTGAATAATATCTTTAAGTGGTACGGTATTACGAGCAAGTTTTTCGCCAATAGATACTATTTCTTTATGAATAAAAGGGAACTTAGATATCGCTTCAACTGATTCTTTTTTACCAAGAGCTATTTGTTCAGCTATAACTAATTCTGTTTTTTTGTTGAGTAACGGAATTTTACCAATATCACGTAAATAGCATTTAACACCATCGGCAATATGGCCAACTTCACCTGACTCGCGTACAATGTCTCTTTCATCTTCGTCTTCACCTTCTTCAAGCTCTTCGTCGCCTGCAAAGTCTAGAGAAGATTCAAATTGAGATTTTAAGTGTACTTTAGTACCTTCTTCTTCTTTTTCATAATCGTCTAAATGTGTTGCATCAGCGTCGAGCTCTTCTTGCATAAGAAGTTCTATATGTTCTTTTTCAAGAGTTTTTAGAAGCTCATTGGTCTCTATTTCGCCTAAATGGTTTCGTTCGCAAAACTCCATCAGCTCTTCATAGCTCATAGTACCAGCGCGACGTCCTTTTTCTAACAAGCTTTCAATAAGCTCTTGTGTAAGATCGACACCCTCAGCTTTTTTTGCTTTAGCTTTAGTATCGACTAGTTTTACTTTTTTGTTCATACAATACCCCTAAGTAACATCTTTTTTTTCAGCGTCTCTAAATAGGTTAAAAGTTTTTGAACAAGCTCATTATTACCTGTTTTTTGTGCCTGCTCAATTTTTAGTTTGACATGATGAACGGTCATTTTCCATCTTTTTTTAAGAAAATGGGTTAATAACTCCTCAAATGCTCGAGAATTTTCTTCATCTTCTGCTTCTATAATCAATCTACTTATTTCTGTTTTTTCATCATAAGTAAGAGTATCAAAAAAGGTATAATAGGAACCTGTAATTAACTTTTCAAACAATATATTTAATGGTTTTGGCAACCATGCTTTTAATAGTTCTTTGTCATGAGAAGTTAAAAGCTCTTTATTAGAAAGTATACCAGAAAATAACTTTTTTTCTAATTGTGATATTTTATTAATTCCCTGCATAAGCTCGTTGGGGAGCTCTTTTTTAGGCATGGTAGTTTCTGGTTGTTCTTGTGCTCGTAAGCTTGTAACCTTGCGTGTAGTATCTTCTTGTTGCACGCGAGTTAGCTCTTGTTTAAAAGTAGCAAAAGGAATATCAAATATAGTAGCAGCTTGTTTTAAAAGCAAATCTTGTTTAAGAGGATCTTCCAAGTGCTTTATCATGTCTACAAGTTTCTTAGTTTGTGTTATGCGTTCTTGTAAGCTTTTAGAGGCAAAATCACTGCCTAACGTATGTATAAAAAATAAAAATATGTCACGAGCTTGCTCTATGAGATCTTTTAAATTACCTTTGTTAGTTAAAAATGATGCTGGATCTTCTTGCGGTGGCAGTATAATAACAAAAAGATCCATATTTACTTGCCAACAAAGCTCAGTTAAGCGCATGATTGCTTTTTGACCAGCCGCATCACCATCATATAAAACATATAATGTATTTGCATAACGCGCTAACTGTTTGAGGTGTTCTAACGTGCATGAGGTGCCAAGGGTAGCCACCGTATTAATAAAGCCGTGTTGGACCATGGTAATGGCATCGGTATATCCTTCAACTAAAAACACCGTATTTTGTTCTTGAATAGATTTTTTCGCGCTGTCAAGGCCAAATACAAGACTGCCTTTGTTAAAAAAGGCGTGATCATGCGAATTGTAATATTTAGCCCGTTCATCTTCTTGTTTATAAACACGGCCACCAAAGCCGCAAAAACGGCCAAGCAAATCCTTTATAGGAAAAAGTATGCGATCTTCAAAGGGGCAGTAAAGACCATTTTTGCCTTCAAGTAATATTTTAGCTGTGATAAAGTCTTGAGCAAGTAAAGCTTCTTTTTGACCATAGGCGAGTAACTCTTTAACAGCAACAGGGCCTAAGGGCATAAACCCCAAACAAAAGTCGGTAATGCTTTTTTTAGTAAAGTGGCGTGCATGTAAATATTCAAGAACGGTTATGGTTCTTCTTAGTTGCATATGGCACCAACGGGCAAACACGGTGCAAGTCAGTATATACCGTTTTTTATCTTCTTGGCTTGTGTCTGCTTTTGTCCACTTAGTATCTTGAGGTATGTCTATAGAGTACCGTTCAGCAAGCTGTTGAGCTGCTTCTAGTGGTGTGCAATTTTCTGCTTTAGCTACAAAGGTAATAACATCGCCACCATGTTGACAGCCAAAACAGTAAAAGATTTCTTTGTGAGGACTAACGGTAAAAGAAGCTGTCTTTTCGTGGTGAAAAGGACATGAGCCTTTCCAATAAAGGCCAGCTTTTTTGAGCGTAGTATACTCGCTTACTAAAGCTAAAATGGATACTTTTTGTTTTATGCTATTAAACAGATTCATGATAATGCTTTGGTTTAGGCCATACATGAGCTATGAGCACGAGAGCTGCTCCTAAAGCAAAGAGGCCTAACGCTATATACTGATGAAAAGAAAAAAAGCTTGTCTTTGTAGTGAGTATCTGGTTGTTCTGAAAAATTCTATCGCCTCTAAAAAAATCTACGATAAAACGCTCTGTACTTAAAAACATAATATACAGCCCCGCTAAACTGCCTACGGGTAACTTAGCTTGATTATTTATAAAACGCATAACTAAAAAAATAACTAAAAATATGCCGGTGCTATAGAGCTGTGTAGGATGTAATTTAATAAATAATGGTGCAAAAACATCAGGATTAGTATAGGTAATACCCCAAGGCAGGGTGGTTGGTTTGCCATAACAGCAGCCTACTAAAAAGCAACCAGTTCGTGCTATGCCTTGTAAAAGCGGTCCATAGAGTGCAGCTAAATCAAGTATAGGTAGCAAGGGAATGCCTCGCTTATATAAATAAAGTGGTGCATAAATAAGTACTGCTATAACACTGCCAAAAACAGACAGGCCTCCATTCCAAATGCTTAGTACTTGACTTATGCTGGTATACTCATGCCAATCACCTATAACATGCAGTAAGCGACCGCCTACTATGCCTGCTAGAGCTGATTCTACTACAAGATTAATAAAATCCTCTTGGCTTATATATTTTTTTCTTAAGGGGTGCTGTAATGCACGCCAGAGAAAAACAATAAGACCAACACCAATAGCAACACTGTAATTACTTAATGCGAAGTTGCCAATAGACACTAGTTTTGGGTACATGCTTTTTCTACTTATGCTGAAGGTTTATTTTTAAGTATACTCTATCTGAAGACTTTGTCAGGTGGTGCACTGGTATTTGTAAAAGTAGGTTCTCTAGGTTAAACTAAAATAAAATTAGTTATAATTAAACCTAAATTATATAAAAAGTCGAGGAACCTGATGGAATGTAATTTGCTTGCGCTGCAATCGTTTTTAGAGTCTACCTCAATGGTACTTATTGTTCTAGGTATAAGTTTTCTACTGGCAAGACTGGTAAGAAAAGGGCTGGATAAACTTGAAGAATCTCCTGATGCTCCGGCAGAACTCGATACAGCTCATGTGCGATTTGCCAAACATTTTGTTGTAGGATTTATCTATTTTATTGGTATAGGTATCGCTATTAGTCTGATTCCACCACTAAAAAGTGTGGCTTTTTCTCTGCTCGCTAGTACCGGCGTTCTTACTTTGGTTATAGGTTTTGCTTCTCAACAGGCTTTTTCTAATATTATCAGCGGGCTTTTTTTAGGTATTTTTAAGCCTTTTGTTATTGGTAATCATATTAAATTAGTAAAAGATAATATAGAAGGCACGGTAGAAGACATTACTCTGCGCCATACTATTATTAAAACTGCTGAAAATAAGCATATTATGATACCTAATGCAGTTATGAATGCTGAAATAGTAGAAAATACAGATTGGGCTGATGCCAGCTGGGCTGACGGTAAAATTCACAAATATATTGAAATTCCGCTTAATTATAACATAGATCTTACTAAGGCATTGGATATTATTCATGAAACACTTGCTAACCACCCTTTAATTATAGATAATCGTTCAGCTGAACAAAAAAAGCGTAAAGAGGCGCTGGTAGAAGTACACGTTATTAAATTAACACCATCAGCTATTATAGCTCGTGGTGCTGCTTGGACTAAAGGTGAAGCTGAAGGATATAAACTTGCCTGCGATGTCTATAAAACCGTTAAAGATCGTTTTGAAAAAGAAGAGATAACTTTTCCTCGCTGCTACTGTAGTGGTGGTCCAACACACCAAGAGAGCCCTCAGGCATGAGAGCTCTCTTGATTATCACTGGGATTAAATAAAATTAAAATTTTCTTTGTGCTTTAGGCGAATTTTGAGGGCTTGTCTGAGGAGATAGTCCCATCATTTCACGTAACTGATTGTTTTCTTCACGCAGGCGTTTTTTGTCTGATTGCAGCTCTGTTATCATGCTAATATACGTAATTACTAGTTTTTTTAACTGATCAGTACCAAATGTATCAAGGTGCTCGCTAACTGAAAGTTCTGAGTTATTGTTTTGATTTATGGAGCTAAAACCAGATCCATTAGAATTAGAGTTCATGCCATCAAAACTAGTTCTTCTAGCCGGTGTTACTAATGCTTTAGGAAGTTCTTTGCTAAAATCATCAAAAGTTTTACCCAAAAATCCTAAACAATCTCTATTTGCTTCTCTTCTATCAGCAGAAGACAGAGCCTCATACTTTTCTGTCATAATACCAATAAGTTGCATAAGCATAGGATTGCTTGTTCTACCTGTACTAAGTAATTCTATGTTAGTCTCTTTATAGCTATTATAAGCCTGAAGACAAGTAAAAAATACTTTAAGATCTTGGCTTTGTTCTTCAGAACCCGCAGCGGCGGTTTCTGCTTTTGATTTGTTATCTACAAGTTCTTCTTTGCCAGATGAAACTGCTCTGTTGTTTTGTGTATTAGTTGTTTGAGTTGGTAATGGAAGGAGCACTCCTTCATCTTGCAATGCTTCTGTAAGTAACATTTTTTCGTCATCACTGAGTGTTGCAAAGTCTGTAGCAAAGGCTAGCTGGTTAGCTTGTGTAGGATTAGCTGCGTAAATGCGTGCTTTTGCAGCACAATCTACCATATCAACAGCATAGTGGTAGGATGCAAAAGAAACTAATAAGCTTAAAGTTAAAAATTGTTTTTTCATAAGAACCCTTTATTATTTAAATAATTTTCCATTTTATATTTTTAATTATACTTATATTTACAAATTTTGCAAATTAAATTTTATATTATAAATGATATTTTAATGCGTTAGAAATTCTAGCTATAATACCAGGCTTTTTTGCTGGTTGAGCTGCCTGTGTAGTAATGACAGTAAGTAGGTCGTTAGGTAAATCGGTTATATGTATCGAACTTGAGAGTGTAGTTGGTTTGCTTTTTTTCATGTATTTAAGCAGTGCTGTAGCTCTTTTTTGTGCAAAATACGTACGTAGCAATGTTATTATTTGGGTATGATCATTTCCCCAAGCTGCTTCTTTTAGATCAAGAGCTCTTGCGTTTTGGCCCTTATAAGCTAAATCTAGTATAGTTTCGCCTCGTCTAGTTTTTCTATGAGGATCGGCATCTGTTAGCAGCAGCGCTTCCACTACTGCTTTACGTCCCTCAAACGCTGCCCATTGCAACGGTGTATACGAAATTTCTTCTGACAAGTTTTTGTGATAGTAAAAGTATTTAAAGGTACTGTTTGTGTTAGCTTGAGCTTTAATAAGTTTTAGAATTGAAGCTTCGTTATAGTGTATACATGCTTTGTGTAGAGGTGTCTGATTATCTCTATCTCTGTTGTCGACAGTAGCGCCATTGGCAATAAGTGTTTCAATATATTTTACGTCACCATCTTGGGCCGCATAGTGCAGCTGAATATTTAAGTGATCAGTTAATAATCGAACTATTTTTAGATTGTTAGCTTGTCGTGCTAATTGTAAAGCCGTTTTGCTCTGTTTGTTTTGTAGTAACACATGAGCGTCGGCTTCAAGTAAAAGCTGAGTTATAGTTTTTTCTTGAGTATCTCCTAGTCTGTTTTTAATAAAACTAACCGTTGAAGCTAGATAAAGAGAGCTACTATTTGTTTGGGCGTTATGAAGTTGAGTATCAGCAGCCACTGCGTAATGAAGTGGTGTATTTCCTAAACTGTCTTGGGCATTGACGTTTGCTCCTTGGGCAATAAGATCATGCACTTTATGAGTATTAGATTTTTTTACAGCTTTATGCAATGGCGTTTTGTAAGTCATGGTGTAAGTTTCTAAAAATTGTAAGCTCAAACAGGCTAAAAATAGAATGGAATACTTTTTCATTAGGGTCTCCTTGAAAGCTAAACCAATAGACAAGTTGCATTAGGGCTCAATCTGTTAATTAAAAGTATACATATATATTTAAATTTTTCAAGTTGAATTTTATTTAGAGAAGAAATTGGTGAAGAGTTTATACGAGCCTCTTCACCACAAAAAGAATAGAAAGTAGCCCGGGGGCTAAATTTTAGGAGTTTTTTACTGTTCGTCGTTGAGCATTAAGAAATTCACGTGTTTTAAAAATAAGTAACGAAATAGCTGCCGGAGTCATTCCTTGGATTAGGGCTGCTTGAGCTATTGTTTTAGGTTTATACTTAGTAAGCTTTTGTTGTAATTCTATGCATAAACCTGGAATAGCAGCAAAGCACATTTCTGCAGGAATCACAAGCTCTTGATACTGTTCTGTCTTTGCAATCTCTTTTTCTTCACGTTGAATATAGGGTGCATAGAGAATATCAGCATGAATAGTTTGTAAAGCTCGTTCTGAAAGCGTGTCGCCCGTTACGAGCTTGATGCGTCTATGCACTTCTTCTATTTCGCCTCTACCAAGCAGTTGTGTAAGTTCAAGGCTATTTTTACCTGCTTTAAGTTGTTCAACAGCGCTATGGACAATATCGCGTTCTTGCTTAATATCTTTGTAAAAGTCTTCTTTTATAAGACCAAGGCCATAAGCTTTTTCACCTAGGCGTTCAAATACGTTGTCTTGACGTAATAATAAGCGCCGCTCTGCGCGAGAAGTAAACATCCGGTAAGGTTCATCAACGCCCATGGTTACCAAGTCATCTATCATAATACCTATATAACCTTCATTACGGCTCATAATAAAGGGCTCTTGACCCGTATGTTTAAGATGAGCATTAATACCGGCTATAATACCTTGACCTGCAGCTTCTTCATAGCCTGTTGTACCGTTAATTTGCCCGGCTAAAAATAACCCAGGGACAGATTTAACCTCAAGCGTATGATGCAATTGATCAGGGAGCACGCAATCATATTCAACAGCGTAGCCTGGTCTTGTTATAATAGCTTGTTCAAAGCCTGCTATAGTGCGAATAAATTCTTTTTGTATGTTAACGGGTAAAGAAGTTGATAGACCGTTAGGATAAATCTCTTCACTTGAAGCGCTTTCAGGTTCTACAAACACATGATGAGAATTTTTATCTGCAAAACGTGAAATTTTATCTTCTATAGAAGGGCAGTAGCGTGGCGGTGTGCCTTTGATAAAGCCAGTAAATATAGGTGATAAATGAAAGTTTTTTTTGATAATAGCATGTGTATGCTCATTGGTATAGGTAATATAGCAATCTAGTTTAGGTTGCACAGTATGCGGTTTAAACTCAAATAAATGGCTTAACGCATCTGATCCTTGTGCTTCAAGTTTTGAAAAGTCTAAACTTGAACGTAGTAGACGTGGCGGTGTACCGGTTTTAAGACGGCGCATTTTAAGACCAACATCACTTAAAAAAGCTGACAAATTAGCAACCGATTCTTCACCTTGACGTCCTGCTGAATAATGGGTTTGTCCTACGTGAATTAAGCCGTTTAGGAAAGTTCCTGTAGTTAATATAACCGTGGGTGCATAGTAAGTTTCACCTTCACGTGTTATTAAACCACGTACTACTCTATTGTCATCGAGAATAATCTCGTTGACCATACCCATAATAATAGTTAAATTCTCTGTATGATCAAGCATTTGCTTGCTGAGCTTATTGTAAGCATGTTTATCAATTTGTAAACGAAGCCCTTGAACAGCAGGCCCTTTGCGTGTATTTAACATACGTGCTTGCAAGTAAGTTTGTGTGCATAGTTGTGGCATAAGGCCACCCAAGGCACTAATTTCAAACACGATATGACCTTTACCAATGCCACCCACAGCAGGGTTGCAAGGCATAAGGCCAATGCGATCAAGATGGAGTGTGATCATTAAGGTTTTAGAGCCCATACGAGCTGCAGCATAAGCAGCTTCAATACCAGCATGGCCGCCACCTACAACAATCACATCAAAATCGTAAGCGTAACTGCTGCTCATGAAATATCACCTAAATTCTAATGGATTAATTTTTTTTTAAAATACTTTTAATAACTAGTATACTAGAAATAGGTGTAAAAATAAAACTGAGCTTAACTACAGCGGGTTACTGAGTATTTTTTTTCATGCGTTCTTTTATAACGCGTAGTATTTCGGTTGTCTTTTTTTGAGCAATTATTCTTTTTACTTTCTCTGGCATAAGATATTTATACTGGCCTAAATAGGCGCCCAATAGTAACGTGTTGCTGGTATATTTGTACTTGTTAAGATCAGCACAAAAAGTCTTGTAAGCAGCATGAGAACCTAGAAGATTAATAATGTCTTGAGCAAAATCAGCAAAAGATTTGTTTGGATAAGTGTGTAAATCGAAAAAATCTTTAATAATATGCACTAAGTGCTCTTCTTGCGAGCTTGAAAGTGTGCTTCTGGTGACCGCTTGTAAGTAAAGAGAGCCATGAGCAGTAGTTATTGTTCCATAAAAAGTAGAAACAACAAGTATAAGTAAAGATAAAAACTTCATAATAAACCCTTTATGATAAAAGTGAGCTCTTAGTATTACTAGCTTACTTTTATTTGTGGGTAATTTGCAAAAGAAAAAGCCAGGAAAATTCCTGGCTTTTCTTTTTATAGTATAAACGCTTATTTTAAACGTGTTCTCATAACATTGATCATTTGTATTGTAGAGATTTTATTAAGCTCTGCTTTAATTGATGCTGGTATGTTAGGATCAGTTTTAAATTTCTGTAATGCTTTAGCAATTTCAGATTGTTTTTTTGAACTCTTAATTGCGTATAATGCTTTGCTTAATTCAGCAAATTTTGGATTAGCTTTTAGTTGAGTAGCCAGTTGAGTTGCATAGTGCTCAAAATTTCTTTGAGGGTTTCTTTTAATATCAATAAATTCTTTGATAGTTTCTAATACTTCAGCTTCTTGGGCTTCAGCTGCAAAGCTTACTGAACTGAGTGTAAAAGGTGCAATAAGTGCGAAAGCTAAGGCATAAAAACGTGCGTTAGATTTTAAGGTAATTAAATTCATGGTTATTCCTTTGTTATAAGTTACACGCATAAGCTTAAAATAAATAAGTAAGATAAAGCAAGTAAGCTTAGGTGTACAGTTTTATAGAGATGAATATCATTCACTTTGTATCTTTAAGTCTAAAGTAGTTGTAATTTATGTCAAAAGGCTAAGCTTCTAGATTAGGTTGCTGGTTTTAAATGGCACTGGTATGCTAAGCATATTTGCTTTTTATATTTATATTTAGGAACAATAACATATGCTCTATCATCTTGGTCTTTACTTACAAAACACGGTTACTTTTTTTAATGTTTTTCATTATGTAAGTTTTCGTGTTATGGCTTCATTGCTAACAGCGCTTATACTAGCGTTTATTTTTGGTAACTGGTTTATAGCTCAAGCATATAGATTTAAATCTAAAGTGCGTGAATATACGCCTCAGTCTCATCAAGCAAAAAACGATACACCTACTATGGGAGGTATTTTTATACTTGCTGTTGCTCTAACTTCCATGCTGTTATGGTGTAATCTAACTAAACCTGAAGTATGGCTCTTTGTTATCTGTTTACTTGGTTTTGGCGCTATTGGGTTTTGGGACGACTGGTCTAAAATTAAGTATCGTAAAGGTGTTTCTGAAAAAGTTAAACTAAGAGCGCAATTAGCAGTTGCTTTAACTACGTCTGTGCTATGGTATTTTTTGATGCAACCTGATACAGCACTTTGTATTCCCTTTTTTAAAAATATTAACCCTCATCTAGGTGTATTGCTTATACCGTGGGCTGTTTTTATTTTAGTTGGCACAAGTAATGCCGTTAATCTTACTGATGGCCTTGATGGCCTTGCTATTGGATCGCTTATTGTTACCTTTGGGACTTTTTCTATTATCTGTTATATAGCCGGGCATGCTGCCTTTGCCCATTATTTACATATACCGTTCGCCGGTACAGCTGAAGTAGCCATTATTGGTGCTGCTCTTGTGGGCTCTTCGCTTGGCTTTTTATGGTATAACGCTTATCCAGCTCAAATATTTATGGGCGATGTTGGCTCTTTAGCTCTTGGTAGTGCTTTAGCACTTATGGCTCTTATGGCACGACAAGAGTTATTGCTAGCGATAGCGGGCGGTGTATTTGTCGCTGAAACACTGTCTGTTATGGCGCAAGTTTTGTCTTATAAAATACTAAAAAGACGCCTTTTTAAAATGGCTCCTATGCATCATCATTTTGAATTACTAGGCTGGCCCGAAGCGCGTATTACTACACGCTTTGGCATTATTACCGTAGTTTTATGTTTGATTGCTCTTATGACGCTTAAGCTCCGTTAGATTTTTTCAAAGATTTCGTCATGTGAACTAGGCTCATGTTTTTTAAAGAACATATAGCTGCCAAAAATCAAGATACCAAAGAACACTATAAGTAAACTTGTAGGGCCTTTGATACTAATACTCCAGATAAATGAGCTTATAAGTAAGCAACAGCTCAATAAACTTAACACAGGCAGTAGAGTGATTTTATTGTATCTTCTATAAGTAAGGATAAGTAAAGCAAGTGAGCTTAACGTGTAAGCTATAGTGCCACCTAGAGCGCTTACTTGTTGTAGGGGTACTTGATTGCCTTTGGTAACCCAAAGATAAGTAAGTGCTATAAGTCCTTCAGTAATAACACACAAAATAGGTGCTGAGTATTTATTAAGAGTTAGAAAAAGCTTTTTTTTAAACACATGGTTATTTTCAGCCAGGGCATGTAGGTTCCAGCTGTTACTAAACATAATACCATAGCTTGAGCCTAACGAAGATGAAGCTATGCCAATATGCAGTAAGCTTTGAAGAGTGTTTTTACTACTAGCATCAGCACCAAGCAACTTGGTAAGTAATGCGGGGAAAACACTTAAATAGCCACCAGCTAAGCTTCCTAACGCTTGCCCTAAACTGCCAAAAAACATTGTCTGATAGAGTACTGCTATAGTTATTACAATACCATACGATATAAGTATCGCTTTTGGACCATTTTTCTCTGGGTTTTTAATGTGTCTACTAATTGAGCAGCTTGATTCAAAACCTGTAAAAGCATAGAGCACCAAGGGAACACTTAGCGGTACTCCGGCCCACATAAAAGCTGTGCTTGTAAAATTGGAGCCTGAAAATAAAAAGAGTCCAGCAAAAATAGCAAAAAGAATAGGGATAAGTTTAAAGATCATAAAAGTATACTGAATAGATTTGCCAATACTTAAATTAAGAAGATTAAGAGCGGTAAAGCAAAGTATTAATGCGCTATCAAAGACAAGCGTAGGAATAACTTGCAGTACTGGTATAATTTGTTGTAAAAATGAAACACATACATGTACACCTAGCGCACATGAGCAGAGCTTGGCAGCAAAGTAGCTTAATGCACTTATAAACCCAAAAAAGGGACTTAAAGAAAGTCCAAAATGGTAAAAAGTTCCTACCCCATGATGGTATTTAAGCAGTTGTGCTATCGCCAGAATGAGGGGCAGTAAAAGTATACCAACGAGCAAGTAGACACCAGCACCAAGAGCTCCTGCTTGTCCCGTAAGCAAAGCAGTGTTTATAAATATACCTGAGCCAAGCATAATATTAATATTAATTAAAATGGCGGTTAACAACGAAATTTTGGGTGACTCTGTCATAGTATGCTTTCTAAAAGTGGTAGTTAAGTAATTACTTAAAAAACATACTCAAATTCAGCAAATTAGCAAGTCTAGCAAAAAGGAGGTATGCACATCATACCCCCTTTTTGGTTAAAAGTTAGACGTTATCTTTTTATTTTAAGTGCTCTAGCTTGTTGAAATACTTGTGCTGTACGTACTGATCTTACTTGATCTACGGTACAGTTACAGTATTTATTAAGTATCGCTTGTGCTAGGCTTCCAAGTCTTTTGTTTGTTTTTGGGCACACAGCATTGGCAACAACAACTTCTGCAGTAGCAGTTGTTGGTTCTGGTTGCTCGGTACTTGCTATAGTTACCGTATTGGTTAGCACAGTACCATTAGATAGTCCAGCATTAACACGCACAGTAAGCGTAAGTATTTCTGTTTGATTTGGAGCTAAGGTTGCAATTGTACAAGATACAGCTCCTGTTTGCTGAGGACTTGTTGTAGAGCACAAAAGCGCCTGAGAACTTTCTAATGACACAAAGGTAGTACCTGCAGGTAATTGATCAGTTATTGCAACTTGATGCAGATCGCTACCACCTGTATTGCTTAACCTAATAGTATACACTACCGTATCGCCTGAAGCTGCTTGAGTTTTATGAGCAGTTGTACTTACTGTTAATGCTCCAGGAGCAGCTTCAATTATAGGTGTAGTAATTTGGTAGGTATTATTACTTGGGTTATTATCGATATTAGGGCCGCCAACGCTTATGGTATTGATTACTAGAGGAAAAGCCTCCTGATTTACCATTACTCTAAAGCTAAACACTGAAGAAGTGCCAGCTACTAGTGTAGTATCAGTAGTAAACGTAATCCTTTGGCCTGATGCTGCTGCTTGAGACCATCGGGCATTAGTTATATTTACTAATGAACCAGGCACAAAGGTTAAACCTAAAGGCAAAGTTTCTATTACTGTAGCAGCAGGTGTTGAGCCACTACGAGCTGAATCAGCAGGGCCATTGTTAGCTACCGTAACGATGTATGTAGCTTCTTGGCCTACAATAAACGTTGCTGGTGTTGCTACTTGGCTTATAGCTAAATCTGATACTAAAGCAGAGGGAGGAATTACAATAGTACTCGCTTGCGCGCTTGTAGGAGTTCCTGTATTTGTTGTGCTCGTAGTTATCGTGCCGTTGTTAACTATAGTTGTCTCTTGCGTAACAAGAGGAGCACTGGCTACAATAGTTAGCTGTTTGCTTGTGTTAGCATTCAGCGTATTAATTGTCCACATTACAGTAGTGCCCGAGAGCGTAGCAGAAGTACTTGCAGCAGGCATCAACTGTACGTTGGTAAGCCCAGCAGGTAGTATATCTGTTACTGATACATTTTGAGCATTATCAGGTCCATTATTCGTTACTATTACTGAGTATACAATTGGTTGTCCAGCAGTTACTGCAGCAGGACCAGTT
Source organism: Candidatus Dependentiae bacterium (assembly GCA_013821315.1). NCBI lineage: Bacteria > Candidatus Babelota bacterium. The sequence goes on from JACDHA010000020.1 coordinate 26,639, forward strand.
TTTGCAATACTTACGCTCGCTACAGGATTAACCTGTGTTACAGCTATACTGGTATTATTAGCAGGTATAGTATCAATAGCATCTGAGGTAGCTATTGCAGTGTTAGTAATAGAAACAGGACCATTGGTTGCTACATCGGGCGCAGCACCAGAGAACAGTAAGGTTGTAGCGCTACCTTGTACTAAACGACCAATAGTCCACGTTAACAGGTTTCCTGTTACCGAGACCGATTGCCCAGCAGGCACTACTGAGCTTGTAGGTACAAAACCTGTTGGAAGTGTATCATTAACACGAGTATTTGTTGCATCACTTGGCCCATTGTTAGTCAGTACCAGCGTATAAGTCAGAGAGTCACCAACGTTTAGTTGATCTCTGTTAGCTGTTTTTGCTATTGACAGATCGGCTTGAGAGGTAATAGTAGTTACTGGCGTTGAAGTGCTTGTGCTCACTACAGCTGTATTAGTAGTAAGCGTATTAGGTGCTATGCTTGAAGCAATATCTACTGTAATAACAAGATCAGGAGTGATAGCTCCACCGCCATTAAGTGAATCATTATAAGTTGCTGTAAATCCTGTGTTGGTACCAAAAGGTACAACGGTCCACCCTGTTCCTGCAGCACTTACAAAAGTAATGTTTGCAGGTAAGGTATCGGTTACCACAAAGCCACTTACTGCAGCTGTTCCTTGATTAGTTACTTTAATAGTATAAGTACCTTGTTGTCCTGCAATAAAGTTTGAGCTTGCTGTTTTTGTAATATTTAATACAGGAGCTTGGGGTGTAACAATAGCACTACTTGTTTTATCTGCTGTTGCT
>JACDHA010000021.1 GCA_013821315.1 Candidatus Dependentiae bacterium
TTTAGTAAAAAAAGGGTTTAACACAGTATATACCATTGATAAAGCAGGTGATAATCTATGGCACTATGCATTTAGAGGTCATATAGAAAATGGTAGTATATGTCCAAGCAAGAAAGTGTTAGCGTACTTACTAGAGGTTGAAGGTAAAGATAAAGGATTGGTAAAACCTAATAAAGTAGGTCTCTATCCTTTTGCTCTTGGCCTTATCTATCATAAAGAGTTTACAAAGAAGTTTATAAACGACTTATCTGCAGCTGAAACTAAAAAGAGTTACTGTATTATTCAGTAAGCTTTTATAAAAAGTATTAATAAATCTTAAATCTTTTAGGGACATTTCTCATGAATAACCTTCATAAATCAATTGTTTTTATCCCCCTTCTTTTAACCCTTTGCGATAGTTACAGCTCTCTTGCTTCTTTACAAGATCTAGCAGCTGATAAAACTATAGAAACATTACTTTCTCAGACATCTCAAGAAGAACTTTCTGCTATTATCCCTAGCATGCCCGCAGAAATGCAGCAAAGACTTAAAGGCAAAGTAATAGAAAGGTGTAAAGATGCTTTACATAAAGCTCTAACTATTCAGCCCAAAGAGCTTAAAGGCCATACTGATTGGATAGCGTCAGTAGTATTTAGCCCTTGTGGCAGGTATGCTCTCACTGGATCAGATGACAACACTGCTCGCTTATGGGATTTAACTACTGGTAGTACTATAAAAGAACTTAAAGGTCATACTGAGTGTGTATTTTCAGTAGCATTGAGTCCTTGTGGTAAGTATGCCTTAACTGGGTCGCGTGATAACACTGTTCGTTTATGGGATGTTTCTACTGGAACTACTCTACAAAAGCTTAAAGGCCATACTAATTGGGTAACTTCCGTAGCATTTAGCCCTTGTGGTAAGTATGTTTTAACGGGATCTTTTGATAATACTGCTCGTTTATGGGATTTAGCTACTGGTGCTACTATAAAGCAGCTTAAAGGACATACTAGTTGGATAAGTTCAGTAGTATTTAGCCCTTGTGGTAACTATGCTTTAACTGGGTCTTATGATAGTACTGCTCGTTTATGGGATTTAACTACTAGTACTACTATAAGAGAGCTTAAAGGCCATACTGATATTGTAAAGTTAGTAATATTTAGCCCTTGTGGCAAATTTGCTTTAACTGGATCTCATGATTATACTGCTCGTTTATGGGATGCAGTTACTGGTAGTACTATAAAAGAACTTAAAGGTCATACTGAGTGTGTATTTTCAGTAGCATTGAGTCCTTGTAGTAAGTATGCTTTAACTGGATCCACTGATAAAACTGCTCGTTTATGGGATTTAGCTACTGGTACAGCTATAAAAGAACTTAAAGGTCATACTGATTGTATAATATCAGTAGCATTTAGCCCTGATGGTAAATATGCCCTAACTGGGTCTTGGGATAGAACTGCTCGTTTGTGGCCTATTGCTCAACTAAGCACTTTAAGTCTTGAGCAAGCTTTGTTTGTCCTTATATCTCAAGAGTGGAATATTAATGTAGAAGATAAATATACACAAAATTTACTAAGTTCTTTATCATCAACAGTAGATCCTTATGGTACATTACCAAGTAAAGATTACGCTACTAATCCTTTAGTTAAAGCTTATATAAATCTTAGACGCCGACAGCTCTTTGATGCAGCTGTTACTGATGATATTGACGCTGTCAAAGCTCTAATAAAAAAAGGATTTAACACAGTATACACCATTGATAAAGCAGGTAATAATCTATGGCATTATGCATTTAGAGGTCATAAGGAAAATGATGTTTTGTGTCCAAACGAAAAAGTATTAGCGTATTTACTTGAGGTTGAAGATAAGAATAAGGGATTGGTAAAACCTAATAAGGCAGGTATTTATCCGTTTGCTGTTGGCCTTTTTAATAATAAAGAGTTTACAGCTAAATTTATAAAAGACTTGTCTGTGGTTGTAGCTAAAAAAAGTTACTGTATGGTTCAGTGACCTGTGAGTGCTCGAAATATTCAAGTTCGTCTATTTGGGGTTAAAAAGGGACTGGTTGATATCTGTATAGCATGGTTTGGTTGATTTAAATTAACTATGTTTTATGTTTGAATAATTCATTAATTTCTTCTTTTGGCTTATAGTTCGATAACTATGATCTATAAGTCATTTTGATAGTAAGCTAGTTATTTGATTTGCATGTGTCCTAATGCTCCATTGCAGACATGACTCTTAGTCGCTTTGCTTAATCTTATTGTTTCTGATCAAAATATATTTGATAAATTGAATACCCAAGGCATCATAGATAATAATAGTATAACTTTAAACATGGAGTCATATATGAAACTTTTTCTCATTATCTGCTTGCTTTTCCCGTCTGCTCATGCTATGAACAACCTCGATCAACAACTTGTGCAAGCTATTCAGGATAACAATGTGCCTCTTATGGAGCAACTGCTGGATGCTGGCGCCAATCCCAATGCTAAAGATTTCGAAAGCAATACACCAATATATTATACTCTTGGGCGCAACAACATTGAAGCAATACGAGTATTAGTCGAAGCCGGTGCTAATCCAAATGCCGTAAATGAAGATCAGGGCTATACGCCATTACATGTAGCTGCTGAGAATGATCTCATTGAAGTTATAAAAGAATTATTGGCAGCTGGTGCCAATCCAAATGCTGTTAACAAGCGTAACGAAACACCATTGCATCATGCTGTGCATGGCGACAGTACTCAAACCGTTCAAGTATTACTCAATGGCGGCGCTAATCCTAGCATGAGAGATGATAAAGGCAATACACCCTTAGATGATGCTTTAAAGTGGTACAAGCTTAAACTCAAAACGGCAACGATATTGCTTGAGGCTGTGGTGCGTCTTAGAGATACCCACCTCGTTGAAAAACTGCTACCCAAACTCCCGCTAACGTTAGTTGAACTTCATCATTACAACCAGCTGCTCAAAAAGCTCTACCAGCAAACCGATAATCTTACTTATAAGCAAATGGGCACTGAGTTTAGAGCGCATGCACTCAAACATGCTTTGGCAAAACGTGCAGCACAAGAAATTGCCCATACTCATAATGTGACATTGCCTCAGGAGCTTGCAGCTCAGGTTGCTACTTATGCTCAAGGAAAACAAAAGGCTAATTATACCTAAAATGAACTATGTAATAAATGATACTGAATTTGATAAACCGAAATTTAAAAAAATTGAAAGATAAGGATAACCTATGAAAAAAATCCTTCTTATTCTACCATTATTCTCTTTTATCAACGGAATGAATGAGCTTTGGCTAGCTGACATTAGAAGCAATCCGCGCGTGTCTTCATTATTTGAGGCCATTTTTATAAATGACATTAATAAAGCCCGAGAATTTATAGTAGAAGTACATAATGTCAACAGTCAAGGGCAAACACCGCTCCATTCTGCTATTGTATCTGGCAATAAAGACATGATACAGCTTCTTATGGCAAACGGAGCAAATGTAAATGCGCAAGATAATTATGGCAATACTCCATTGCATCAAGCTGCTATACGCAAGATTACCAGCCTAAAACTTCTTATAAGTGCTGGAGCTAACCCCTTCATTCAAAACAAACAAAATCAAACTGCTTTTGATCGTACTAAAAAAGATTCTGAATTAAGGCAGCTATTGCAAAGTTACATGGCTCTACAGCAAGAAGCAGAAAGCAATCCCTCTTCTGATACTTTGTCAAAAGCTATAGAGCTTGGATGCCCACTGTTTGTTAAAGGGCTCCTAACTGTATTAAAGCCAACTCTGATGCAGATTGACTGTCAGTTGCTTATACAATGGGGCAAACAACTCAATCAACATTACACACAAACCAATGATAACGCTTACAAGCAGATAGCCCTTATGCTACTCAATTATGTTTATGCCTTAAAGCTTACCTATGCACAACCTACTTGGCCTACTGAATTAGCTACAACTATTGCTCAGCAAACTTTACTCGTTGCTTTTTCTAAAACTGACCAATTATTGAAATAACCAATAAAAAAGAAAACCATGAACAAACTGTTATTACTATTATTGCTTCTATTTATACAAGTGAATGCGACAGGGCTAACTGATGCAGTTCAGAGCAATAATAAAGAGAAAGTTGAGCAATTATTAGCTCAGGGTGCTGATATAAATGAGTATGATCATTTTGGCTTTACACCGATCTATTGGGCTGCTATAAAGAGCAATACAGAAATGCTACAGTTACTTATAGAGAAAGGCGCTGATTTCAATAAACCGAATAACTTTGGTACCACACCGCTCCATTGGGGTGCTTACAAAAGTAGGACAAAATTAGGCAAACTACTTATACAGGCTGGGGCTAATGTAGATAAATCTAATAACGATGGTGAAACACCGCTTCATTGGGCTGCTAAAAGTGATAATAGAGAAATAGTACAGCTGCTAATGAATGCAGGTGCTAATCCTTTCATTAAAAATATAGAAGGCAACACAGCTCTTTTTACTGCAGCTCAAGTTACTGTGCAAGCAGCTAATCCCGAACGAAAACAAGGCATACAGACAGTACTTACTATGCTCAAGCTGTACATGTCGGTATTTCGAGAGGTGCAGGAGAGCCCTACCTATGATACGTTACGCAAAATGGTTGAACGTGAGTGTCCAGGTTTAGTCAAACAATTACTCAAATGGGTAATGACAAGCCCTAAGGACCCCTTTAAGTTGATTGCTTATTGGTTTATCTATTTCTACGAGCTTTAACAAAGACTTTTACACCGTTAGAACGTGCAGCTATGCCTGCGTTATTAACTGCTTGAGCAATAACAGCATTACAACCATGTCTTAATCTCTGGCAAGGTCTAACACAGAATTGCCCATTAGTACCCACTTTAGTTTTAGCAACTAACTTTCTGTTTGTATATAGATAGACTGTACTACCAGGAGTAGCTCTACCACATATTTTTGGTTTATGCCTAGTAACTTTACGACATATAGGTCCACATAGTCTTACAAATGGCACAGTTGAACACATTGAAGTTGGGCTAACTACTACTTGGGTGGTTGCTATCGTTGAGCAACCATTGGCATCTGTAACAGTTACAGTATAAGTAGTTGTTTCTGTTGGTATTACTGTGATAGTTGCACTACTAGCTGTTTGAGAGTTAGCAGGAACGTTAGATCCTGAGAAACTAATAGTATACGGTGCAGTGCCACCCAATGCTGTAGCAGTAAGTGTACTTGTAGCACCTTGACATATTGGTGTGGGCGATGCTGTAACAGTAAGTCCTAATGTCATTTGATTACGTCTATAAAGATTAAGATCAGCTCCAGCAATAGCAAGGCAACCATCAGGTGAAAATGCTACTAATCTAGGTCTATTAAGACCAGTAATCTCGCTTGCAAAGTTTGCTGATGCTGTACAGGTAGTAGGATCAATCGTATAGGTAAGCACTCTATTATTACCTGTGTCAGCAATAGCAAGACAACCATCAGGTGAAAATGCTACTGACCCAGGAAGATTAAGACCAGTAATCTCGCTTACAAAGTTTGCTGATGCTGCACAAGTAGTAGGGTCAACTGTATAGGTAAATACTCCACTATTTATGTCACTAATAGCAAGGCAACCATCAGGTGAGAATGCTATTAATCGAGGGCTGATTAAATCAGTAATTTCGCTTACAAAGTTTTCTGCTGCTGCACAAGTAGCAGGATTAATTGTATATGTCAGCACTCTACTATTATTTCTGTCAACAATAGCAAGGCAACCATTAGGGGAAAATGCTACTGAGTTAGGACTATTAAGACCAGTAATTTCGCTTACAAAGTTTGCTGATGCTGCACAGGTAGCAGGATTAATCGTATAGATAAGCACTCTGTTATTAATATTTGTATCAGCAATAGCAAGGCAATTACCTGATGGGGAAAATGCTACTGATTCAGGAAGATTAAGACCAATAATTTCACTTACAAAGTTTGCTGATGCTGCACAAGTAGCAGGATCAACCGTATAGGTTAGCACTCGATTATTACCTGTATCAGCAATAGCAAGGCAACCATCACGTGAAAATGCTACTGATCCAGGACCACTAAGATCAGTAATTTCGCTTACAAAGTTTGCTGATGCTACACAGGTAGCAGGATCAACTGTGTAAATAAGCACTCTGTTATTATTATTTTCAGCAATAGCAAGGCAATTACCTGATGGGGAAAATGCTACAGAAAGAGGACTTGAAATACCTTCAATACGTTGTGAAAAAGAGTAACTACATGGCTCACACAACGCAGCAGATAACGTTGTCTTTATTAAAAGATTTAAAAGTACTACTGTAACTATAGAGAATATTTTTACTGATGACATAGAGTTTCCTTAAAATAATTACACTTACTACTATACCCTTACAAATTGTTATCTATAGAAAGTTAGTATAGTAAGAGAAAATAAGTCAATAAATAAGTACCTAAGTTTAAGTATTAAGTATGTTTAATGAAGGCTTATCTGTAATATTACCGATAACATAAGTGTCCCTAATAGGATAGCTTTCTCTCCCGCTAATTGTCTTGCTTTTACTAATTTAGGTGGTAATACATCTATGCGTGGAGTGTTTGTTTATAAAAGTACTGTTGCTTTAGCACCTACTTTAAATCAAGTTATTGTCCGTTGTGATGGTACAGTGCAAGTAAGTGGCTTTGGAGCTGAAGCTAGTGCTACTATATAAGTTTTTGCTCATAAGGGTACTATATCTATAGGAAGTGGTATAGCTGCTAGTGATGGAACATTTAACTTTGAAACTACCACTACTTTACTTGCAGGTAATTATACTATAACAGTAACTCAAACGAATAATGTAAATTGTACAAGTCAATCAAGCAATTCTGTAAACGTTACTTTAGTGGATTGTAATCAGCCAGTTATCCCTAATCAGTTGTTTGTAAGGCTTTGCGGTTTATTATGTCGTAAAGTGAAAACAAGAAAACCACTTATAACTGGTAGAGCTACACCTAATAGTACGGTCTATGTATATGCAAACAGAAAGCTTGTAGCTAAAACTAAAGCAAGCGCCAATGGAAGCTTTTGTGTTAGACCGTGTAGAGGGTTAAGGAATGGTTGCAATGCTGTCATTGCACAAGCAGTTAATAGCCAAGGTGCAGCTACACGTTCTCAAGGAGTAAGATTATTTGTCTAAGCTTATAGAAATCGATAAGTAGACACCAATTAAGTTATATTAAAGAGGCCCCTTGCGGGCTTGTCATTACCCATTGGAACATTATTTTTAAGCAAGATTATTTGATAGCGTATAATTGTAAAAATTTAAAGGAAAAAGCTGTGCTTCTGATAATTCTCCATTGATTGCTCATTCCATTACCTCAAGATTGCCCCCTTAAAGTACTACTAGATAAATCTTTTAATAGCTATATATTGTTGACAAATAGAAAATAAAAGTGATATCTTTAAAATTAAAGTAATAACGACCAAAAATAAATATTAAGGACAAAATATGAAAATAGTATTACTCTTAACACTCTTATATGCACAGGCATATGCCACAGAGCTAACTGATGCAGTTGCCAAGAAAGACAGACAAAAAGTACAGCAACTACTAGCAGAAGGTGCTGATGTAAATGAGCCTAAAGGCACTGATTGGGCACCACTCTATGCTGCTGCTGCCTTTGCCGATAAAGAAATAGCGCAACTACTTTTAGACAAGGGTGCCGATATAAATGGGCCTATAGGCACCAGACCTACACCACTCTTTGTGGCTACTTCACATAACAACATAGAAGTAGCAAAACTGCTTATAGACAAAGGTGCTGATATAAATAAATATGATCTATTTCGCACCACACCCTTCCATCGTGCTGCTGAAAAAGGCAACAAAGAAATAGCTCAACTGCTTATATATGCAGGTGCTGATCCTTTTATTCAAAATAAAGAGGGAAAAACTGCTCTAGATCTCACTCTACAAACAGTATTTGGTGTACCTGAGAAAGTAGTCTTAGGCGGAAGAAAAGAGATACAAGGCATGCTCGAGCAGTACATGCCCCTGTTTCAAGAGGCACAACAGAAACCTACCTATGATACGCTACGCAAAATGATTGAACGTGGGTATCCAGGTTTAGTTAAACAACTACTAACAAAGATACCAGCAACACAAGAACAGATAACTCAATTAACTCAATTAGGAAAAGTTGCTCAAGCTCAATTTATAGCTACAAACAATCCTACTTACAAGCAAATTGGTCAAATACTCAAAGACTATCTTTCTGTTTTAAGGCTAAAAGATGGAACTACAGCCTCAGGTGCACGGGTACCTGCTGAGATTACTCATCTACTTGCTGGCTATACACTCGAAGATAGAGAGTGAGATTAAGATGGCTTTAAAAGCATAGAGATAGTAGAAAGTATAAGATTGCTAGGGGCCCGTAATGGGCTTGTCATTACCCAGATGTCTATAAGAAAAGATGGACCTAGTTTTTCTAGGTCCATCTTTTCTTATATGAGTTAAAATTGCTAGAACATTAGAAATCTGCTAGTTTCTTGTAAAAATTAAGGAGAAAGTTGTGGAAATGTTTTCTAGTACATGGATTTTTAATATACTATCGTATGCTAAGTTTAACGATCAGCGCCTAGTTAAACGATTTGGACTTATACTTGAATCTTTAGCCCAACGGCCAGCAGCAAGTATACCTGAAGCTAGTGCTTCTTGGGCGATGACAAAAGGTACCTATAGATTTCTAGGCAATAGCAAGGTATCGGCAACTGAAATTAGAAATTCTTTTATTGGCTATACAAGCGATAAAGTTAGTAATCATAAAATGATTTTAGTTCTTAATGACACAACAGAAATTACTTATGGAAAGCCTAAGAATACAAAGATTAATGGATATAAAAAGAAGACAAAGGTTGGTGGCTATACGTCATCACCAGATTCAGACGGTGTCTTTTTGCATTCAGCTTTAGTTCTTGGAGATCAACAAACGCCTGAAGGTCTACTATACCAAAAACATTGGGTGCGTGATAATAAAGAATATGGTAAAAGTAAAAATTGCACTAAGCGTGTAATAGAAGACAAGGAAACATACTGTTGGCTTGAAGTTCTAGCTGCAACACAAAAAAACATTCCAGAATCTGTTGCATCACTTATCATTGGAGATCGTGCATCAGATATCTATGAATTATTCATTCAGCCCCGACGAGAAAATTGTCACTTACTCACTCGATCTGCTCATAATCGTGTTATCAATGACCCAAATGATCGCTACTTGTTTGATGCATTAAACAAACAACCTCTAGCAGGCACTATTACTATCAAAATTCGTACACAAGTAAATAAAGCACGTATTGCAACTTTAGAAGTTCGTTTTACCCAAGTTCAATTAAAAAGAACTTCTGGGCTAAAGAAAACATACCCTGAGTCTATCCTAATGAGCATAGTTTGGGCAAAAGAAATATCAACTCCGGTGGGCGAAAGTTCAGTTGAATGGAAATTGTTAACGTCATTAACCGTAGATACTCTTGAAACAGCTGTTCAATGCATAAAATGGTATGCTAAGCGGTGGATTATAGAGCGCTATCATTATGCCCTTAAGAGCGGATGTCAGGTTGAAGATCTACAACTTGAAAGCATAGAGAATATCGAACGAGCACTTTCGATTTATTGCATTATTGCATGGCGATTACTGTACATGACCTATATTGCTCGTAATGAACCGGATGTTCCATGTACAAAAGTTCTTTCAGATAACGAATGGCAAGCACTTTGGTGTTTTACAAACAAAGCAATTATGCCACCAAAAAACCCGCCGTCATTGTCAGAAGCTATAAGATTAATAGCAAAATTAGGTGGCTTTCTTGGACACAAAAGTGATGGCCAGCCGGGGATTATGACAGTATGGAAAGGACTTCGCCGACTTGATGATATTACCGAAACATATCGTATTTTTGCTGAAGTTAATACAAGATCGTCACAAAATTTTAACAGGCAGACAACATGAATTTTTGTCTGCCTGTTAACTTAGCTAAGTTGTGGGTAATGACAAGCCGTAATGGGCCTCTTTTGTTTACAAGTGTAGAGCAGTTCATTTTCATCTTCCCCTTTATCTTGCTATTAGTCTATCTCAAACAATATTTTGAGTTTAATTTTAACTTTATAGTCTTAGTTTTTTTAATGCTCTAATAAGCTGTCTAATTTATCTCTTGAAAAGCAGCTGCTAATCGTCAGACTTTTTTACGCGCGTACATTTATATGAATAGGTACATAATGTTTTATATATAGTATTTTTTTCTTTATCCAACATTTAGATAGAGTTGTTTTAATATATTAATTTGTCAAATTTAATATATACATATATACTTATTAAATAAATAGTATTAAAAAATATAGGATTAATTATGAAAAAATTGTTATTTATCTGTTTGCTTTTGCCCTTACGTGCTCGAGCTATGAATAGTCAGTGCACTATTGATAAACACTTACTACAAGCAGTGTATTTAGGAGAGAATGTAATAGAAATAAGTCGGCTATTAGAACTAGGAGCAAGTCCTAATGTAGTTGATGCCAATGACGAAACCCCACTCCATACAGCTGTTGGGAGAGAAAATATTGAAATAGCACAACTGCTTCTTGAAAGAGGTGCTAACCCTAACGCAACTAATTACTTAGATCTTACACCACTTCACTCTGCTGCTCAGCTCGGCTATTCAGCTATAGCACAGCTGCTCCTTGCAAAAAATGCAAATCCCAATGCCGCTCCTAGCAGAGGTACAACACCACTCACATTTGCTGTCTCAAATGGGCGTACTGAGGTAACACGTCTGCTTTTACAGTTTGGTGCTGTTCTCAAAGAAGAGCATGTCTCTAAAGTGCTAAAATCAACTAAGCCAAAAGTGTGGAAGAGTCCTAAAATAATACAAAATGCAAAAGCCGTATTAGAGATAGTAACAGAATACCAACAGCTTGAAAAAGAAGCTAAAGAAAGTCCCACACAAGAGACATTAAAAAGGGCAATTGAAGATGGTTATATAGTTTTAATACAACCACTGCTCTACTGCCTAAAACCAACACAGGAGCAGATAGCAGTTTATAGCAAAATTGCACAAGATAAATATATTCAAACTCAGAACTTTGTCTACAAGAGAGGAGCCCAAGCTTTACGAGAGTATTTACTGCGTTCTAAAATTGTTATGGGTGCTATAACCGCTTATAGCAGATCTTTTAATGTTGATCTTCCTCAAGATATTGCTAAAACTATTACCACTTATGCCTTATAAGGCACAGTATATAAAGGAAAAACTCATGAAATACTTTATTGCACTTTTAACTATTGTTATACCACTACAGCTTCAGGCAATGAACTCTGGTGCTCTTATAAAGCTATCACACTCATTAGCTGTAGCAACTGCGCGTAGGTGGTCTTCCTCAACTTGTGCTTCTACAGCGAAAATAGTTAAAGCTTATGAATGTTTAGGTTTTACTACCAAAACAGGCTCTGTTCCAAAAGTGAGTGACAATCTTACAAGCGAAAACTATAAAACTTTGTCTATTTTGCTAGATCCTATTATTACTGCTGATTTTCCCGATGCAGCGCTATGCAAATTTCAAGAAATTGAACGTGCTTATGCTACTATACGTCAGTATCAAGAAGAATATCCTGCTGGGACGGTTTATAACACCCAGACTATTGGTCAAGTCGATAAAGATGGAAAGCAAGTATATTTAGAGTGGCTTAGAGACCAAAAACAACTAAAACGAAAAGATACTATAAAAAATAAGGTATCAGATACTACTGCGCGTATTCTAGCAGGGTTAGAGGTTAACATAAACAAGCAAGATTTTTATGAACTTCCTCTCATTGAAAAAGAGGAACTATTACATTTAATAATCAATAATGGTTGCCCTAAAACAGCTATAACTCTTTTAGAAAAAATGACATCAAAGCAGGTCTCTCCAAATGATCGTCTGTTACTTCTAAAAATACGCGATAACATTAGTATAGCACCATTAGAGCTTAAGCCTCTTGTACAAGCAGCTAATCCTGAAATAGCGGTAGTTTTACTAAAAATACTTGCTCAAAAGACCCTTAATTTTTACCAACAAATGGCAAATCATCATACAGTGACATGTTCTCCTTATGGAACAGAAAAAGTTTTTTTTATAGAAAAACTTATTGAAACTATACAGTCTTTAGATATGGATTTTGACAGAGAGGTATTAATTAAACTGTTAGTCAGCTTTGATAAGGCGCTATTTAAAGAGGTAATTATAGAGAGTAAACTTCTTCAGGAAGCTATTTCAAATTACGACTATAGCCTCGCAGCTTTAATTTTTAAAAAAAGTGGCGATGATTTTACTTATGCTCACTTGCAACGAATAACCGCTGGGCTTTTCTAGTTTTATTAAAAACCTTGGATTCAAAAGCTACAATGGTATTTACTAATCTGCACAATGAAGATATATCAATATCACTTGCATCTCATGTAAGGCTATTAGATTTAAATAATATAAAAAAAATTACTTTAACGTAATTTGGCAAGAATGCTCCCTATTCTTTAAAAGCAGGGTCTAATTTAGCCGATAAACAAAGAAGACACTCTATTTATTTAATTTTAAAATAAGCTCTAAAAAAACTTTTATAGGCTGTCAGACAATAAGTTATTTTAATTCTTTTTAGGAGAAGAATTGTCTAGCTGTTCTAATTGAGGTAAGCGAGCAATAGGTTTACGAGATTGTTGCGCAAACCATAAATCATAACGATACTGAAGATTAATCCAAAACTCAGATGAAGTGCCAAAAACATCACCAAAATCAAGAGCTATGGATTCAGTAACTTTTCTTTTTTTATTAATAATGTCACTTATTTTAGACTGAGTCCAGGTTCCCCCAAGATATTTTGCTAATTGCTCTTGTGAAAGATTTAGTGGTTTAAGAAACTCCTCAAGAACAATCTCTCCTGGATGCACGGGTGGTCTGTTTGATGGAAGCATTTTTGTCTCCTAATATTAATGATAATCTACAATTTCAATATTTGCTGGTCCATGGTTACTCCAGGAGAATATAATTCGATATTGATCGTTGATTCGAATGATATAATATCCTTGCAATACGCCTTTAAGAGCTTGAAAACGATTTGCTAGCGAAGCTTTAAGGCCCTTAAGATCATGAGTAGCATAAATTGTATCAAGCTTTCTATAACAATAGCATGTAACAAAGGTCTAAGCTTTTTTCTTGCTTGTTTATAATTGATGCCATTAAATATACCTTCTGTACCTTTATCAGCAAATGATTGAATCACCTTGCTTCTTGTACAAGTTTTTATATTAGAGCTTATCCGAAAATTCCCACAAATCTAAAATTGTGAATTACCGAGGCAAATTGGCACAATGCAAGAAAAGAATCTTTGTCTTTATCCAACAAAATTTTATACTACAAGCTTGAATGAATGAAGTTCCTTATGATTTTAGAGTATACTATCTCTTCTGCATATAAAAACGTAATTATGGTTATCTTGTCTAATTTTTAAGCCTGGTTACTTTATTTTAAAAATTGGCAAATGGGCAAAAATAGAGTAAAATTACAATGGGATAAATAAATTATTACTATAAATCTATGGGCAACTATGAAAAGATTATTACTGATATTAAGTTTCTTAGGTATTACATTAAAAGCTGGTAATTACGAAGAAATTGTTAAAGCTATACAAGAAAATAGAATTGAAACAGTATTTAAATTGTTATGTTTCATTCCTGATATCAATAAAATATGGAATGGTGAATCTCTTTTGCCTCTTGCTGTAACATTAAGAAGAACAGAAATAGTAAAAAGTCTTATTGATCATGGCGCTAAAGTAAATTGTGTTTCTACTAAATTTGGATACACTCCATTGCAGAAGGCTGCTTTTATGGGAGCTGAAGATATTGTTAAAATCCTTATCCATGAGGGTGCTGATGTTAATAGTATTGACAATAAGGGATCAACTCCTCTTCATGCGGCAGTTTCTTCCGGTAATAGTAATGTGATAGTAATGCTTATCAATAATGGGGCGCACGTTGATATTAAAGATAATTTAAATAGAACTGTTTTTGATATGGCTGAGGGATTGAGGGAAGAAAAAAGACAACAAATAGTTACCACTATTACCAGCACTAAAAAAAGATTAGAAGAAGCTGAAAATAGTGCTCATTTGTTAAAAGCTATAAGAGATAATAATGTACCAAAAGCAAAAGAGCTATTAAAACAAAATATAGATATTAATAGACTTTTAAATGGCTCTGAATCATTGCTTCATATGGTAGTACTTAATGGTTCTAAAGAAATGCTAAAATTACTTATAGACCATGGTGCTGATATTAACAAAGTTGACAATGACGGAAATGCAGTGCTTCATCATGCGGTTGCTCAAGGGGCTTGCGAGATAGTGCAGATTTTGATAGATGCTGGTGTCGATCCTTTTATTGGCAATAAAGAAAATAAAATAGCTTTCGAAATAATATATGACTCTTATTTATATGACTCTTATTTAATAACCGACTTACTTGCAAACTATATGCCTTTATACACAGAGTCACAAAAGCCAGCTGAAAATACTTTGAGCAAAATTGTAGAACTTGGGTATCCAGGTTTAGTTAAACAAATACTTAAAAAAGTACCAGTAACTATAGAACAGTTATACGAATATAGCAAAATAGCTCATGATCAGTTTAACAAAACGAAAAAAGATACTTATAAAGCAGTAGGCCAAATAATGTTACGCGCTATAATACGCTATACATTATTATACAAAAAACTCATGGGCGCTAATTTACCAGGCGATATAGCCCGTATTATTGCTCATATGGATTTAAACTTAAAATAGTATTACTCGGTTGTTTAATACTAAATGTTCAGCAGATTTTAAGAAGCTAAAAATTTTTCGCCAAGCAGACTTCCTGATATGCTGTTTTTTCATGATAGTATCGATTAAATAAAGATTTATAAGTCTTTTTGGATACTATCATGTCTTATCTTTTTTACCTGTTCAGAAAATCAATAGAACTTGATCTTATGAAGCTCTATATCTTGCTTTCGGTGATAATTTTAGATGCATTGGTATTTTTAGTATAATGTATATTTTATAGGGGCATAGCCTAAAGCTAAACTATCACTAGGATAAATAATAAGGATAATTTATTATTTCTATTATAAAATATAATTAGTTAATTTTAATTAAATAATTGACACTTGTAATTACATGGTGTAGTATTATATCTAAGTATATCTAAAATATTAAATTCTCAATGGAGCCTAACTCATGACTAACTTCTATAAATTAAGTGTTTCTATCACCTTTCTCTTAACTATTTTTAACAGTTATAGCTCTGTAACTTCTTTACAAGATCTAGCAGCTGATAAAACTATAGAAGCATTACTTTCTCAAACATCTCAAGAAAAACTTTCTACTGCTATCTCTAGCATACCTGAAGAGATACAACAAAGACTTAAAGGTAAAGTACTAGAGAAATATAAAGATGTTTTAAATAAAGTTATAGCTACTCAATCTAAAGAGCTTGCCGACGGTACTTATCCTATAGGTTCGGTAGCGGTTAGTCCTGATGGTAAGTATGCACTAACCGGATTATCAGATGATGCTCCTTGCTTATGGAATTTATCTACTACTAGGAGTGTCTTATGGGATTTAGTTACTGGTACGTGTATAAAAGAGTTCAGAGGCAATGATGATTTTGCAAAGCCGGAATCATTCAGTCCTGATGGTAAGTATTGTTTAACTACATCACCTGATAAAATGGCTCGTGTATGTCCTGTTGCTCACTTAAAGGTGTTAAACCTTGAGCAGCTACTATTTATTATTAGATCCATACAAGGGACTATCAATTTAAATGATAAAGGCACACAACATTTATTAAATTCGTTATCATCAACTATAAATCCTTATGGTGCCTTGCCAAGTAGAGATTACGGTACTAATCCCTTAGTTAAAGCCTACATAGACCTTAAACGTAGACAACTTTTTCAGGCAGTTACTATTGATGATGTTGATACTGTCAAAGATTTAATAAAAGAAGGCTTTAACACAATATATATTACTGATAAATTAGGTAATAATATGTGGCATTACGCTTTTCAGGGCTACATAAAAGATGGTATTGCTTATCCAAGCCAAAAAGTATTAGCGTACTTACTTGAGCTAGAAGGAAGTGATAAGGCTTTAAAGAAACCTAATAAAGCAGGTATCTATCCTTTTGCTGTGGGTCTTATTTATCATAAAGACTTTACAAAGCAATTTATAAAAGAGTTATCGCAGTCTGAAACTAAAAAGAGTTACTCTGTGGTTCAGTAGCCTTTAGTTTTAAATACTTCACTTAATTCCTCTAAGTGTGTAAACTAAATAGAAGAAACAAAATAGCACTAAAAGCGCCCGTAGCTCAGTAGGATAGAGCGGCAGATTCCTAATCTGTAGGCCGCAGGTTCGATTCCTGTCGGGCGCACCACAAAATACAAAATTATGCATACAACCTATGTAGTAATCGGCAGCTCTGCTGCTGGTACTGCAGCCCTTTCAACACTTAAGCGTCTTAAACCTCATTCTACTATTATTTGTATAACTAAAAACAAGTCTGTTGATTATAATACCTGTTTGCTTGCTTCATATGTTGCTCAAGAAAAAACACTTAACGATATAGCTCTTTTAAATCCAGATATTATGTGGCATAGAGGTAAAGTAGTTACCCAAATCAATAGACAAGATAAGTGCGTAATGCTTAGTACAGGTGAAACTATAGCCTATGATTATTTGTTATTAACTCTTGGTACGCAAGTACATAAACAAGATTATAGTAGGTATACTTTAACGCACGAAAAAGTTAGAGGTATAGAAAACTTTTATACACTTGAAGATGCTGAAAATATTAAAGAGTTTATAAAACAGTTTACTGTTACTACAGCAGTTGTTGTAGGTGCAGGTCTTACGGGTATTGAGTGTGCTGATGCTTTAGTAAAGCTAGGTATAGAAGTAACACTTATTGAAAAGAGCACCAGGCTATTACCTAAGTTATTGGATACTGATTCTGCTCTGTGGCTAGCTGAACAATTAGCGGTAGCATCGCCTAAGATTAGAATTATTACAGACGATACGGTAAAAGATATATGCCACAAGCACAGTAGAGTTACTAAAGTAATAATGGGCAGTGGCAGTGTTATTAACACTCAACTAGTTGTTTTTGCTCTTGGTGGCAAACCTGCAGTAACACTTGCTCAGCAGGCAGGATTAGCAATAGATCAAGGTATTAAAGTTGATTCTTGTTTTAAAACCCAAGATGCCCATATTTATGCAGCAGGGGATTGTGCTTTAGTAAAAAATAAAATTACTAGAGAGCCCGTGCTTAGTTGCACGTGGCCAGACGCTATTATACAAGGCATGTTAGCAGCTTATGCTATGACTGGTCAAAGTAAAGTATATCCAGGTATAACGCCCCTGTATACATCCCAATTTTTTGGCATCCCATTTGCTTGTTTAGGTGAAAAAGCTCACACTACTAGTGTAGTATATTCTGGGGTAAAGGCAGGAGTGCCCTATTATTATTCTTTTTTTTTAGATACAGATAAAAAAATAACAGGAAGTGTACTGTTAGGATCAAGAGAGTATATGAGCAAAGTCAAAAAAATAATTGAAACACAAGAATCTTTTGAGCCTCTTAAAACAGAGCTTGATAAAGATCTCTGCTAATCTTCTAAAGGTATAGGTAATGTTAGAGATTGTAACACATAATTTATTATGGACTGAAGGCATATATGTGCTCGTTGCAGGTCTTTTGCTAGCAGGTTTGGCATACTACCTTAATCGCTGGCTGTTTATGCTGGCCCTGGCATTTTTAGCTTTTAGTTTTTTCTTTTTTAGAAATCCTGATCGTGTATGTGCTCAAGCACAAGCTGATAGCAATATACTTATTTGCCCTGCTCAAGGTATTGTTGTAGGTGTTGATCAATCGGAAGAGCCAGAATTTGATGGTTTTAGTCAGCGTGTTTCTATTTTTCTTTCACCCCTTGATGTGCATGTTAACTGGACTCCTTGTGCAGGCACTATACAAGAAGTTACCTATAGGCCGGGCAGATTTATAATGGCTTTTGTACCTAAAAGCTCTGAGCTTAATGAGCGCATGGACATTACCATCAAAGACGATCAAGGTCGTGTGCTGCTAGTACGGCAAATAGCAGGTATGGTCGCTCGACGGATTATTTGTTGGGTAAAACCAGGAGATCGTGTAACTGCAGGACAAAAGTATGGTATGATTAGGTTTGGATCACGTGTTGATATATTACTGCCTAAAAATTGTGAAATTGCTGTCAAAGCAGGTGACTATGTGTATGGTGGTCAGCAAGTACTCGGAAGGTGGCTATGATAATGAAGGTAAAAGCTTTAACTCATTCAGGAAAGCAGCGTTGTAAAAAATCGCTTTTTATGGTGCCCTATATATTTACGTACCTTAATGCTATTTGTGGTTTTCTTTCTATTTTAAAGTCGCTGGAGTCGGATTATAAAGCAGCAGCTTACTATATTTTAATGGGTGCTTGTTTTGATGCCTTTGACGGAAGATTAGCACGTGCTTTAGGATCAACGAGCTGTTTTGGCATGGAGCTAGATTCTTTATGTGACGCTATATCTTTCTGTTTGGCTCCTACAGTATTAATTTATTGTTGGGTACCATTTTCTATTGGATTTGGTGGCAAGCTTATTTTAGGTCTTTACTTATGTGCTGGTCTTGCACGACTTGCTAAATTTAATACTACAAGTGGTAAACAAGAGCATGCGTTTAGTGGTCTGCCTACCACATTAGCCGCCTTTTTTATAGCTAGTTTAGTTTTAGCTGATACGTGGCTCTCTGGACATGCTTTTAAAGTGCTTTTACATAAACCAGTATTGTTCTCTCTTGTTGGTCTAATAGCCTGCTTAATGGTGTCATCAGTACCATTTTATTCATTTAAGCGCTATAGAGTTAGTGTGCAACGCGATGGTTTAAAGTATCTAAGTATAGTGCTTACCAGCGCTCTATGTTTGCTTAAAGGTTATCCGTTGCTTTTTTTTAGCTTAAGCAGTTATATACTTGCTTCAGTTATTTATTGGTTATGGAATTTACGTACTCGCTAATCAGGTACTGATACATTACAAGCGCCCAATTATTGATGCTAATGCTAATAATTGGGCGCTTATTTGCTAATTAATATTGACAAATATAAAATTATATTAGTATTCTTACATTATAGAAGGGGTGTTGGCTCAAGTAAGGCTTGGTTTTAAATGAGGGAACTATGAAAGCGTATGTGTATGTATTTGTGTTTACCTATTGCGCGACGTTGCTCAGTCTTGGAGTGCCAAAAAGCACGGTAGATCTTACCTCTGTAGCTTGTTCTCAGGGAGAAATTACCACTACTTTTACTTGCTATTTTTCTCAAAGGCCCCTCTGCATTTATGAGCCACAGCCTGATAGAGATGCACGTGTTGCACAACAAACGGTAGTTTTTTTTGTGCCATTAGCTTCTATAAGTACAAGTTGTCAAACAAAGCTAGCACGTATGATGTCTGACAGTAGCTCAGGTATTACTCTTTCTATAAAAACTGTTACAAAGCCACTTCGGGGGATTACCCTGACATTTAAGTATGATGCTCAAAAAAAATCATGGGATCATGCCTTATTGGATACTAATACTGATACACATGGCATTGTTGTAAAATTTCATGATAAACAGGCTCTTTCTCATATCAATCAACGAAGTAGTCCATTGCGTTGGTATGCCCAGGGAAAACATCAGCCCCGTATTGTGCTAGACGCCACTTGTGGCGGGTATGATAGGGGGCACTTATATACAAGCCAATCACGTGAAAAGGATATTACTTTTTCATATGCTCAAGCTCTAGGGAAATCTCTCTCTGCGCGTGGCTTTGAAGTATTTTGTACACGTCATGCCGATGTTTTTGTTAGCCCTGATGCTCGTAGTACTTATGCTAATATGGTTTGTCACGCTGATCTGTTAGTATCTTTTGCAGCTTCTTGTACTTACCTTAATGGTGCAGTAGCAGTTACTATTGAGCAACCTACACTGCAAGTCCATTCTTCAACTGCAACGATGCAAGAGCAACAGCAGCTTAAAAGTCTATCTCTGAGTTTACATAAGCGTAGTCAAAGTGTAGCGCGTTGTATACATGAAAGTTTAAAAAGCAGCTGTGTAAAATATAATTGTATTTTGCAATCAGGCCTTGATGAGCGTACTGTTCTGCTCTTTCAAGGTTTAGAGATCCCGGCTGTTCAAGTGCAATTGGGTAAGCTGGGCAGCTCACCACGGTATCAACCTGAGATTGTTGAGAATTTGAGCAACACTTTACAGCACTGCCTAAATGAAAAAAACAATAAAATATACAATGCCTCTTTATAAAGTTGTTATATATGGTAAAGTAAAAGTATCTTATAACACCCTAGATACCATTTAAAGCACAGAATACTTTGATAATAGCAACCGTTTGGGAAGAGTTTTTAAAAATTGTTAAAGAAGAGGTAGGTAGCCGTGTGGTAGAGACCTGGTTTAAATCAGTTGTCTTTAGCCAATGGGATAGCTCTACTAAAACAGTTTATTTACAAGTACCTAATAGTTTTATAAAAGACTGGATAGAAAGTAATTACACTCAATTACTTAAAGTACACCTCGGGCGCTTACTGCATGAAACTACTTTAACTATATTGTTTACTCAGTTAACTACCACAACTCAATTAACTGCACCTAGTGACAATAAGCCTTTAAGCACTGTTGTTGAATCTGGGAACTATACTAAAAGAGCTCATACGTTACCTGTTAAGAAAGACGAAATTGTTTCTCAGCAGCTGACGGTTAACAAAGTTGCTATTAATAAAAATTACCAGTTCGATACCTTTGTGGTAGGACCTAATAACTCGCTTGCTTATGCGGCTGCAAAAGCAGTAGCTGATAAACCAGGAATACTCTATAACCCTTTGTTTATTTATGGCAATTCAGGCTTAGGCAAAACGCATCTTTTACATGCAGTAGGTAATGCTATAGTGGCTGCTAACCCCAAATGCCGTATATTATATCAATCAGCCGATCGCTTTGTGAGCGAATTTATTAATGCTATACGTTTTGACAAAGTACCCCAGTTTGAAACTCGTTATAAAGATGTTGATGTACTTTTAATTGATGATATTCAATTTATATCCAATAAAGAGCAAACTCAAGAAGCTTTTTTCCATATTTTTAACACACTTTATGAAGCACGTAAGCAAATAGTGTTTTCAAGTGATTCTTTACCCGGAGATATAGAAGGTCTTGCAGGCCGGTTGCGTACCCGCTTAGATGGTGGTCTTATAACCGACGTACATGTACCTACGTTGGAAACTAAGATTGCAATAGTCAAAAAGAAAGCAGAGGCTCATGGCACGATTCTAGCTGATGATGTCGCACATTTTATAGCAGCACGTGTTCTTTCAAGTGTACGTGAGCTTGAAGGCCTTCTTATACGTGTATTTGCTTTTGCTGATTTAACCAATCAGCCCGTTACCCTTGAATTAGCAGAAAAGGTATTAACCAGAAGCAGTAAAGAGAAAGCAAAACAACCGGTTATTGATTTGCAGCATATTGCAGCAAAAGTTGCTCGGCACTATAATTATTCTTTAGGTGAGTTGCGCTCAAATAAACGGCATAAAGATCTGGCCTTAGCACGACATATTGCTATGTATCTTATGAAAAAGCTCACCGATAAGTCGCTTGCCGATATTGCTCTTTTTTGGAAGCGCAAAGATCATTCTACTGTTATACATGCATTTGATAAAATTGAGCAGTATAAACGTATAGACAAGAAATTAAATAGTGCTATTGAAAATCTTGAGCAGGCTATTGCTAACTATTAATCTAGCAAGGCAGTATCTTTTCAGGATTTATCTGTAAATTTTTACGCACACTTTTATCCCTAAAAAAGCAATCCGTTACGCATTTAGCAGTAAGTTGAGCATACCAAGAACCGTAACTGCTAAAATGGAGTTCTTTGCGGAGCCCTATCATGGTGGGAAAGTGTTCAGTATCAGCAAGTAGCGTAATACCGGTGCCTTCTTCTTTCATAAAGTTGTCTATATGCGGGTCTATGCGATTGCCTAAAAAGTGGCATAATCCTAAAGCAAACTTTCTATGCTCTCTATTAAATATATTAAATTTTTTGTCCGTTTTTATCTCATCGGCTATTATAGCATATACTGATGGTAAAATAGCATGATAGTCTTGAGTACCTATATATTTTGAACGCAAATTGAACCAACGGCATTTCTCAGGGATCCAAAACCATTTCCGTGGAGTATCAAGTTTTTTTGACCAGTAGCTATCACGCGCAATATGTTTTTTAATTTCTTCTAAGTTTTTAATACGGGTAAATCCTGATAAATATCTGTTTATGCCGCCGCCCATAACAAAAAAGCAGCCAGGTTGCCATCCTTTAGAAAAAGGTTTTACAAAAGACTCAGGAGTCTCCATAAAGAGTTTAATTACAAAAGGATGATCATTAAATTTTAAAATTAAAAGGCCAGAAGTTGTTCGATAGTTAAAGTCTCTACTTTTAAGGATGGTAAAGTTTTTAAACTTTTTTTTATGCTCATAAATCTCTTGCAAAAGTTCTTCTATTAGTATATTGAGGTCAGAGCCTAAAACTGCTTTTTCTGAGTTGCGATAGGTAATTGATTCTTGAGGCAATACACGAGCCATAAAGTATTTTTTATCAAATTTGTTAAATAAAGCTTGTGCTTCAAGAAAGTCACTTTTTAGATGGTGTTCTTGCGTCTCATCAACCCAGGAAGTTGATATCGTAGGTTGTGTTAACGCGGGAGGTCTTAAAAGACTTCTCTGGCCATAACAAGAAAAACAAAGGCTAAAACTATACAAAACTATTAGTAGAGCGCTATACATGATTCTCCTTGTTGTTCTTTTTGTCCTTATACTAGCATGGCCACGACACTCTGAGCAAGAGTAAGAAAAAAGTAAAAAAAGGAGTTGATTTTTTTTAAGTTTGTCTGGTAAGCTGTCTTTAGAAAAAGTAAGAGTGGGGTCATAAGTGTAACTTTTTAAAAAAGGATTAGGTTATGAAGCAAGGTGATATGTCCCCGAGACATGAGCAGTTGTTGGTAAGTTTTGCAAGTTTACCTGAAAAAATGCTAGCACTCTACGATCTAGAAAACTTGGTAGAGTTTGTATTGCATGAATTATGTACTACGCGTTGTTTTAATTTATCTAAAGCAGCTTATTTTATTGACAATGTTGACTTTGATTGTTTTAAGGGTCTTGCAGGATTTGATAAATCTAACGAGTTTATTAAGTCAGAAGAAAGTTGGGATACGCCTCAAGAATTTACTCAGCATATGCAAGGATGTAAATTCAACCAGAAAGTACGCAGCATTTCTAATGTAAGTCCTAAAAAATCTTCCTGTTCACAACAACAATTTATCAATGAATTAGCTTCTGAGCTGGAAATAGTGCGTCCAGCTACTTGTGCTTGGGATTTAAAGCACGATAATTATGGTATTTTAATTTATGAAACAGCAGGACATCAGGCCGTAGATAAGCACCTTTTCAAGGCTCTGTCACTGTTAGGTTTTTGTCCCGTGTTTTAAGTTATTCAAGCATGCTCTTAAGTGCTGGAAGCTGTTGGCTACTTAAATAGGTTAACGTTGCACCGCCACCTGTAGAGCAAAAGTTTATTGTATGCTCAAGTCCTTGTTTATAAACAGCACTTACTGAGTCACCGCCTCCTATAACACTATAAGCAGAGGCTTGAGCAATAGCTTGTAATAGATCATTAAAAAACGTACAACTGATCGGTTGCTCTGTTATACAACACGCACCAGTGAGAAAAATAGTATGAGCTTTAGTAATAGCTTGCTTATAGAGCTCAACTGTTTTAGGACCAATCGATATGCCCGTCATAGTACTGTCAAAATTTTCAGCCGAAATAACTTCATAAGGTGGCTCTAGCTTTTGTTGGCGTGTAACAAGGTAATCTTCAGGAAACAATACTGACACGTTGTTCTTGTGTGCTTGCTGAAGTATTTGTCGTGCTTGGTCAATAAGTGTATCATCTACCAATGATCTTCCTACAGGTTTACCTAATGCCTTTAAAAAAGTAAATACCAATGCTGGGCATAAAGCAACTGTTGCTATTTTAGGTAAAAGAGCTTGCATTAGGGGCAATTTATCTTTGATTTTGCCGCCGCCTACTAAAAACAAAAATGGTTGACTAGGCTGCTCTTTTAAATAGCTTAGTGCTTCAAGCTCTTTTTGCATAAGCAATCCAATGGATTTGTGATCAGGTGCATACAGCTCAGCCAATACTGTTACGGAAGTATCAGTGCGATGTGCTACGCCAAAAGCATCATTAATATAATAATCAGCTAGGTGCTTAAGTACAGAAGCAAATTCAAAGCTGGGTGATTGTTCTTCGGGCCAAAAACGTAGATTTTCTAGGAGCACTAGAGTGCCTGATGGTACTTGCTTTATAAGTATATTAGCTTGTTCTAGTGTAGAAGCAAATGTCACAGAATAACCATGCTCTTGGAACCAGGGTATAAGTATACGCGTTGATAGTGCTAGATCTTTTGCTTGAGGCCTTCCTATATGGGTAGCTAGGATAATTTTGCTGCCTTTAGTAACTAGTATGTTAAGCGTAGGTAGTAGGGCCTGTAATCTAAAATCACTTGCAATAGTGCCGTTAATCAATGGTACGTTTAAGTCAGCACGCAGAAAAACAGTTTGGTTTTTAAGTGGCCAGGAGGTAAAAGTACTTGTGGGTAATGTACTGTTCATAACTAGTGCCTTAAGCTTGGGTTTGGTAACTGTATGGATCAAAACTCTTTTAAAACATTCTACGCGCAGGATATACTAAAGTATAAAAAGGGTATAGTACATGATTGTCAAGAAAAGTCGCTTATTTTTTTATGTGCTCATTGTCTTGAGTTTAATTTCTAGTTTATATGGGCATCTACTGTGTATTTCTAAAAATCAGGCCTGGCTTGTAGAAGATCTTAAAAGTAAAAAAGATATTCCTAATCGTTTTAGAACATTTACTGATACAAAAGCTTCAGGTAGTTCTCAATTTACAGGATCTGGTGCGCAGTATATAAAAAAAAATATTCCAGCAGGTTATTCTATAACTATTATTGATTTACGTAAAGAACCTCATGGATTTTTAAATAATGAGCCTATTAGTTGGTATGGACATCATAATTTAATTAATGCAGGCTTAACGCCTAGACAAGTAGAACAAGATCAAAAGAAGCGGCTTGCAGCTGTTGGCCGTAAGCAATCAGTTTCTGTTTGTATATTATGCAAAGATGAGGTAAATAAAGGACCTACTAGCTTGCCCTGTGTGTGCAAAAATAAACCTGTACATTTGGTGCAAAGCGAAGAGGAGCTTGTCCGTAAAAATGGTATGAACTATAAGCGTTTTTATATACAAGATGGACATGCGCCTAATGATAGCCAAGTGGATGATTTTATACGCTACGCTAAAAGCTTGCCTAAAAATACTTGGCTTCACATGCACTGTCGCGCAGGTATTGGCCGCACAACAACATTCTTGGTTATGTATGATATTCTACGTAATTGTTCTAAAGCTTCTTTAAAAACAATAATTGAAAAACATGCTTTACATGGCGGTATTAATCTGCTTTCTAAAGATAACATGAATGCAAAGTGGAAAGTTGCACCTTTAACCGAACGCATAGCATTTATCCAAAAATTTTATACGTATTGTAAACAAGCATTGCCTAAAGGATTAAGTTGGAGCACCTGGAAAAAACAGGTAAGCTCTACTAAAAAAAATAGTATTTAAACCTAGAAAGAAGAGAACTCTTGACGATTATATAAAGTGTTGTAGTATAGTAAAGCAGAAAACTTTATCTTATTAACTGACACTTCATAATCAAAGGGTAAATTATGTACCAACAAAGTAAAAGAAATTTTTGGTTTTTAGCAGTAGTATGCCTACTTGCTTTGCCTAATAAAATACAAGCAATGGCTCAAGAAAGTCTTGCGCTAGATAATGATTCTACAAGTATAACTACTAATAAGCGTGGCAACTGTAGCCCTTGCTTGAGTCGTACTACTTTTGTGCCACGACAACCAGGAACAGATCAAACTCTTGAGTTAACACTTACCAACTATTTTTTATACCATACTCAAGTTCCTTGTCGTCCTATAGTTTTTTTAAGCGCGACACCATTTTATGAGCAAACTACGCGTGACTGTGATTTTGGCCGCTATTTTTTACCTGACCATAAACGTTCAGTGACATTTGAAGGAAATCGTCTTTCTATTCGTCCTGAAAGACGTGTTTATGGAGCATTACTTTATGCGCAACTTGATTTAGAGTTTTTACGTCCTGGTACTTGGTTAAGCATTAACGTTACTCCTCTGCGCGTTGAGCATACACTTAACTTACATGCTGATGATGCAACACGCGAAGAGCTTGGCTCATCAAATTTAAAATATGGTGCTGTGACTAACTGCAAGCTTACTCGTACACGTATTGATGATATTTTAGTTAAGTTTGGCTTTAATGTATGGCAAAATGATTGTGCCCACGTTGACTTTTATTCAGTATTTACCTTCCCTACAGGCAAGTGTAGAAATGCACGTTACTTATTTGAGCCTACTGTAGGAACAGTTCATTACAGTAGTGGTTTTGGTTTAAATGCTGACTATATACTGTGGAATAAGGGACAACAGAGCTTGACTATTATGGGTGACGCTAATTACCGATATTCCATTGCTGAAGATGAGCGTCGTTCATTTGATTTCTGCCACTATGGTGAATGGTCTCGCTTTTTACCTGTAAGCAAAGCTGGTAGTTCAACAACCCAACCGGCTATTAACCTCTTTAGTCCTTGTGTACGTGTAGAACCACGTAGCTTTGTTGAGCTATGGACTGCGTTACATTACCAATATTGCAACTGGGCTTTTGAAGCTGGTTATGATTTATGGTATCGTGAAAATGAAAGAGTGTACTTGAGAAATAATTGCAGAGCGCGTAAAGACTTAGTAATTTATGATCAAGCTGATTTACTTGGTTGCTCAACTACACCTAACACAACAACTTCTACTCAAGTTATTGATGGTGATCTTAATTTATGCTCAGCTGCAGCTCCACAAGTTATTACTCATAAAGTGTTTGCTGCTGCTTCTTATAACTATAATTGGCATACTATACCAACTATGCTTGGCCTTGGTGGTTCTTACGAGTTTAGTAAGCATCATGGTTCACGTGG
>JACDHA010000022.1 GCA_013821315.1 Candidatus Dependentiae bacterium
TAAAACTGAAGAATTGCTTAGTATTATGAAGGGCAATTATGAGCAATGCAAGTATTTGCATGAAGCAGAAGTGAAATCTATTGATTGAGCTGAACATAGAATTGGGATTAGTAATAACGAATTTGTTATTTTAAAAAAGACGCGCGAAAAGTTATATCATGGTTATCAAGCACCCTGGAGTGATCTGACAAGAGATGAGCGAAAAGCACTAAAAAAGGCTGGCCTTGTTAGTAATAAAGGAAAAATCGTGAAAGAACTTAGCCATGAATAATGCAATATTGTTTAAGATTAATGAAGATGCTTTTATTCAAATTTTAATTCCCTATCCTGTTCAAGAGCTTGAGTGTTGTGAAATAGTAACTATAACATTAAATCAAGGTCAACAAAGTTATATAGTTTATCAACACCATTGCATTCAAATAGCTATGGAATATTTAAACTTTTTATTAAACCAAGCGATAAAACAAAAATTGCAAGTTCACCCTTCAATAGTAAAGAATCTAGGCTATTTAGCTAATGAGTACTTTAATGAGAGTCCTAATGAAAAACTAGTTCTTACTGAAAATAATCAAACATGGATAGGAATGAACTATTCACTCTGGAGTCCTCGTGAAGTAGGTACTTGGATATATAATAGAGACGCTGAAATTTTTTTAGAGGTTACTCCTCTTTATAGATGGCATTTTAGTGATCCTGAAGAAGGTGAGAACTTTATTACATATGAAGAGTTCTTAAAAAATTACAAACCATATTTGCTATTTAAGTTAAGCAAAGAAGTTGCTCTTGAATGGCTTAATAAAACTGAAGAGCTGCTTAACATTATGAAGCGGAATTATGAACAATGTAAATATCTTCATGAAGCTGAAGTTAGCTCTATTGATTAATCATAACAAGTCTAGTGTAAAATGATGTTTGCTTGATAAAAATATTAAGAAAACTTGTTGATTCTTACTAGGAAAGTTTAGATGGATATACATATAGAAATTATTAGTCAAAAAATAGTTATTGTTGATGAAATACCTTGTGCTAAGGGTAAAATTACCATAGGTGATTTTGAGAAGAGATTCAACATTGCTCTTGAATATTGGTCTATAGACGATTATAAAAGACAATGGAAAGAAGGACTTGAAAGAATCAAAACCCATGATAAATCATGTCTGGTTTATTACGTCCAAGATCCTAGTAAATTACCTTATATTGGTTGGTGGCGTATGTATAAAATTGATAATAAGGTCTATGTTCGAAATAGTATAATTTTTACGCATCTCTATAAAAACAAAATTGGTGATAAACGATTTACACCAGAGACTTGTTATGATTTTATATCTGATAGAAACCCAAAAGAAAAAGTATCTGAATGGATAGTAGAACTAGATTAAGAAAAAATTGGTACTTCGGCAATAATAGTATAAGGCGTATATTTTGAGTTAGCTGAAAATTTTAAACTGCTCTACCAGTTGCATGCGCAGTAAGCATCGGTATACTAAATTATACCAATCACCTTTGCCAATCAATTGTATTAGTCCGCTCTTAGCCTGGAGGTTATATGACTCAGAGCATTTCGTTAGTAACTATTAATATGATAGTTTCTCTTAGTTTATTTGTTATTTCCGTTGTTACTCCTTTAGTGCATACGTTGATTCTTGCTAAAACGTCACGTGTTTTTTCGGATTTACAAGAGATGGTTCTTAAGTATTCGCTGTTTTTCAATATAGGCTGCAGCTTTTTAGTAGGCTTTGCAGCACATTTTTTATATCCGCTAGAAATGGCTGCCTGTACTGGTTGGTCAGAGTCACCGTTTCAGTATGAGCTTGGTTTTTCTGAGCTTGCTTTAGCAAGTATGGGCTTTTTATGCGCTCTATTTAACTACGAATTTTGGTTAGCAACTATTATAGCTTCATCAATATGGCTTTTGGGCACTGCATCAGTGCAACTTGTGCAACACGGCATAGCTTTTGTACCGTGCTGGAACATAGTTATTGCTGCCTGGCATATAAGCTTGTATAGTATCTTTTATAACGCTACCAATCGTACTCTTAAACAATGGTATCTTGGTGATAAATCGGCATCTGTAGCAACTGAACCAGAAACTTTCAATTAATTTTTAGTCTACTTTGGTAAAACGGGGTACTGTTTGATTGTCTTTTGTTACAGAGCTTAACCATGATCCTAAGTTTCTTACCCAAATAACGTCATTTTCCAGATTTTGATAGATAACACATACTTCATCAGTTGCCTCTTGAAATCCAATAGCAAGTACTCTGTAAAGCACTTGCGGGTTGCGATAATGGTAATAGAGCGCTCCTACTTGCACAAACTCTTGACCGTAGCGCTGTTTTAATTTCAGTGTCTCTGCGTCTAAATGTGCCATGCTCCCCTCCTTTTTTGGTGCTAAATATATCTAATATCTTGTACTGTTATTACTTGCAGCATATACTAAAGAAAAGTGTACCATTTTTAAGTTTTATAGGAACCCTGTATGGTTTTATTATTAGTGCTGATGAACGTTGTCTACGCGCTGCTGTTCCCTATCAGTAAAATTGCGCTTGAGTATACGTCTGCATTATTTTTAACCGGTTTTCGTATGACCTTAGCAGGCCTGCTTGTATTAGGGTACCAGTACTTTTTTAACCGCAAAGCTTTTACTTTTCCTCGTGCTTACTGGTTGCCGCTAGCAGCAGCAGCTTTTACTGAAATCTATTTAACTAATATATTGGATTTTTGGGGCTTTTATTACATGAGCTCCACTAAAAGCTGCTTTTTATATAACTTGTATCCCTTTACAGCTGCTTTTTTAGCCTACTTTTTTTTAAGCGAGCGGTTAACAAAACGTAAATGGTTAGGGCTCTTTATTGGTTTTGCTGGGTCGTTGCCTATGATTTTAACGACTACCGTTGCTACTGAGATGACTCCTGTGTATAAGGGCTTTCCCTTTCTACCTGAACTTGCGGTAATAGCAGGTATTATCACTAACCCCTTAGGGTGGATTATAATAAGAAAAATTATTTGTGAAAATAATTATAATGCTACCATGGCTAATGGTATAAGTATGTTTTTGGGCGGCCTTATGGCGCTTGTTCATTCTTTATGTGTAGAAAGTTGGCATCCTATTCCTGTTGCGAACTATAAAGGTTTTTTTATAAGTTCGTTAAGTTTGATGTTGCTTTCAAACGTTATTGGTAATAGTATCTACGTTAATTTACTTGTTAAATATTCGGTAACTTTTCTTTCGTTTACAGCGTTTAGTGAACCGCTGTTGGTGGCTTTGCTCGATTGGGTATTCTTTGGTCTTAAAGTGCCCTATGCTTTTTATATTTCATTGGTTATAGTGTGCTGTGGTCTCTATGTATTTTATAAAGATGAGTTAAGCAAAAAACGGGGATAAGATGCTCCTAGTATTTCTCATGAACATTCTTGATGCCCTCATGTTTCCCTTTAGCAAGATTGCTCTTAAATACGCTTCACCACTTTTTTTAACCGGCTTTCGTATGGCGCTCGCAGGAATAATGCTGTTAGGTTACCAATACCTATTTAAAAAAGAGCATTTTGTTTTTCCTACAGGGTACTGGAAGCCCTTATTGTTTGCTGCGTTTGTAAATATATATGTTACTAATGTACTGTGTTATTGGGGTGCCCATTATGTTACTCCAACTAAAAGTTGCTTTCTTTATAACTTATATCCTTTTGCAGCAGCTTTTATTGCTTATATGTATCTCAATGAACGCTTAACTCCTTATAAATGGCTTGGACTTTGTATTGGCTTTTTAGGTACGGTGCCTTTGTTGTTTACCAGCGAGTCGGGGGGTGCTATGCATACAGGATGGCATTTTTTTATACCGCTTCCTGAGCTTGCTATTGTAGTAAGTATTATTACTGATCCTTTAGGGTGGATATTTATTCAGAAAGCCATTTTACATAATAAATGTAATGCTCTTATGGCTAATGGTCTTACCATGTTTTTTGGCGGCATTTTTGCTTTATTTCACTCAGCATCAGTTGAAGGGTGGAGTCCGCTTCCTATAGTTAATTATAAAGGGTTTTTATTGAGTGCTTTAGCGCTTATGTTGATTTCTAATATAGTAGGCAGTGTTGTCTATATTAAGCTTTTGCAAAAGTATTCTATAACTTTTTTAGCACTTTCTTCTTTTATTGAGCCACTTTTAGTGGGAATATTTGATTGGTTTTTGTTTAGTTTAACCGTGCCTAAAAGTTTTTATCCTTCTTTTTTAGTTGTCTGCTTGGGTTTATATGTTTTCTATAAAGATGAGCTTGCTGCGTAGACTAATGGTCTAAACAGATTAAAAAGTATATACTATGCAGGTACTAGGCAAATAGTCATAATTTTAATTGTAACGGTGCTTTATGGATCTTTACCAACAAGAGCTTATGGATCATTACCGCTATCCAAGAAATCGGGGCGTATTAGATAATCCAGACATTGCAACAGAAAGTTTTAATCCCTCTTGTGGCGATAAAATCTCTTTTCAACTACTTATCGTTAACGATACAGTAGCTGCTCTCAGATTTGAAGGTAGTGGATGCGTTATTAGCCAGGCTGCTGCGTCTATGCTCAGTGAACTTTGTATAGCCAAAAGTCTCGATGCGCTTCTTGCGTTAACGACAGATACTATGACTAGTCTTGTAGGTATCCCTTTAGGACCAACACGGTTGCGTTGTGCATTGCTCTCTTTGGAAGCTTTGCATAAAGGCATACTTGAGTATCGTGCTCACCCACAAAAAGGCAAGTGAGCGCTTATGC
Organism: Candidatus Dependentiae bacterium; assembly: GCA_013821315.1. Classification (NCBI taxonomy): domain Bacteria; species Candidatus Babelota bacterium. The sequence goes on from JACDHA010000022.1 coordinate 4,760, forward strand.
TTGATAGGCACAAAGTATTTAGTGAATTGCAAAAAACAGTTGCTCACGTTTTTTATACCACTCACCATGAGCAAGAGACGATACGAAAACTATGGCAGTGGCTTATAGATACTAGTTCTGTAGCATATACAATACGTGAATCTCAGCCACACCTGTTACCTGAATGGCATGAACCGTTAAGCACCGCGTGCCTTTTGCCAGACCCGTTAAAAGAATATACGGTAGTAAGCGTTGATGGGTCACAAATATATCCCGATAGACATCAAGGTATTGCCTGCTTTTTACTTAACATGGGTATAGTGCATCTAGGCTATACGTGTGATATAAGCACTGTATATTTAGACTCTGCACCATCACTTCATACAGCTGCTCAAAAAATAGATAGTATACTGGAGCACCAAGAGCTTTCAACTGAATATGTTAATTGTCTTCGTGGGCAACGAGAACTAGAAATCGGGCTCAAAGAAAGTCTACGCGTACGTGAAAAAAACTCACAGGCACCAGTGCTTTTTATGTGCGACGGCACATTATTGTTTTGGCATCTGGTTGCTAAAAATGACGACTCTAAACAGAATTTTTTATTACAAGCAACGCAACTACTCGATGATTTTTACCAAACTCGTATACCGCTGGTAGGTTATATTAGTTTACCTAACAGTAAAGAGGTGCTAGCGTTATTACGTGTTGGTACAGCCCAAAAATTATTACCTGTCGAACAAGCTTATTCTTTTGAGTATATAACTGATAAAGATATATTTTCATTTCTTCTAAAGCCATTTACTAGGTCAGCTTTGTTTTCTCATAATTCAAGCTTAGCACAGCACTATTCTGCTCACTCGAGACCGTATTTTATGTATATTAATACAGGAGACGAGATAGCGCGGCTTGAATTTCCTGCTTGGGTTGCGCAAGATGCAGTGTTACTTGAAACTACGCTGGCAATAATTGCTGATCAATGTGCAAAAGGTCGTGGATACCCTGTAGCACTTGCTGAAGCACATGAACAAGCAGTGGTTAAAGGTATAGATCGTGAATACTTTTATCAATTACTGCATACGTTTACTCAAACACATAATCAGTCTTATAAAGTATCTCAGAAAAGTATTAAAAAAAGGCGGGTAGCACTCTAGATTTGCTGAAAAAAAATAGCCCAGTAATAACTTTGTACTACTGGACTATAAAATAGAGTAAACGATCTATTAGCCTAAAAACTTTTTAAAAAAGCTTTTAATACTGCCTTCATGGCCGTCAGTATGAGTGCCAACAAGTTCTGAATACTGTATAAGTGTTTTTTCTGCTTCAGCAGATAACTTTTTAGGTATATCGCATTGCGTTATTACTACTAAATTACCTTGGCCTTTACCGCGTATACGTGCAAAGCCTTTGCCAGGTATTACAATACGTTCACTGACTTTTGTGCCTTTAGATACTTTAATAGTTTCTTTAGTACCATCAATATTTTCCAGCTCTACTTGGCAACCAAGTACTAATTGGGGATAGGTAAGCGTTATCATGCATTCTAAATCGTCTTCTACACGAGTAAACTTCTTGTTTGCTATAACTGATATACGTATGTACAAGTCTCCTGAAGGGCCACCAAATACGCCAGCATCACCTTTACCGCCAATACGCAATTCTGCGCCTTGATAGATACCTTTAGGGATAGTTACATTAAACTTATCGTATTGTTGTACGCGTGATTGACCTTTGCAAGTCGGGCAGGGGTTAGGATTAATATATCCTTCACCATGGCACACGGGGCATGGCTGTGTGTACATAAAGATACCATGACGGTAGCCCACTTGACCATTACCATGGCATTCGGTGCATTCAGTTATAGAAGAAGATGCTGTTGATCCTTTACCATTACAAGTTGTGCAAGGAACGTAGTGGTACAGAGTTATTTCTTTAGTAGCACCTAAATATGATTCTTCTAAGGTAATCTGAAGTTCTTTAGAAAGGTCATGCCCTTTTTTAGGAGTAGGACCAGATCTTTTTTGTTTACGCTGTTTTTGATCTTGACCACCAAAAAAATCTTTAAAGATATGCTCAAAATTTGAATAAATATCATTCATGTCCATGCCATGGTCGCCAAAACCGCCCATTTGAGGTCCTGAGTGACCAAATTGGTCGTATTGCTTGCGCTTTTCAGCAGTCGACAGAACTTCATAGGCTTCAGCTGCTTCTTTAAATTTATCTTCAGCTTCTTTATTGCCTGGATTACGGTCAGGATGGTATTTTAGTGCTTGCTTGCGATAAGCAGCTTTAATCTCTTCAGGAGTTGCTGTTTTAGGCACTCCTAATATTTCATAAAAATCTCTTTTTGTACTCATAAAATTAAGCTCTAAAAAATATAATTATACTGATGTTTTTATTAAGTATACCACAAAACAGAGACTAAGAAAATGTTATACAACTGCTATCAACTTTAGGCTCGTTGGCTACCTGAATGTACAAGAGCGATTTGTGTTGTTTTATAAAAGTAATAGGCGTGATCATAAGCGACATATACAATAGGTCTGTTCCATTGGATGGACCTAAAATGTGCTGTGCTATACATAATGGTTTTAACGTACTCTGGAATTACCCAACTGTCATTACATAAAGCGACAATAGGCGTATTTTTAAAATTATCATCAGGTTGATTGTTGAAAAACAACTCTGAGCAAATATAAGGCACCAATGCTAATTCAGGGTTTATTTTAAAGAGAGCTCGTCTGTTAGCTGATGGGGTAATAGGGGGTCGTTGAGTATAATAACAAGATTGCACAAAATTAAAATTAAGCCAAGAAGCTATGTTTTCAGTGAGCAGCATACTATGCCGTTTTTTAAAAGAATCTTTAATCTGCCCGTTATGTATTAAGTAAGCTGTATTATAAGAATTAGTATGTTGGTAGCTAATGCCTCCTGTAATAATAGTTACTTCTTTGCCTAAATGCTCTTTGTTCCATTGAGTAAGAAGTTTTTCATGTGCTGCTAAATCGCATAAAAAGAGCGCTGACTCAGGCATAAGTACTACGGAAGCTTGAGGGTTAAGAGCTAAAAGTTTTTTAAGTTCTTGTGTTACTTGATCAATAGTTTTTTGGATATTTGTAGGATTATAAAAAGCTTCAGGTAGTACTGCTAGAGTGCTTACCCATGTAGGAGTTTTTTGTATTTGCTTTCTGCAACACAGCTGTAAAACACTCCATCCAAATATACTTAGTACGCTTAAGAATAGTATGGTTCGTGCTAATTTGTGTGTATAAAAATAGCGAGCGATACATGCTTGAAAAAACAGGAGTAAAAAAAGTGTACCAGCTGTACCTATAAGGCTCATGCTTGAAAGTATCCCTGGGCATTTTACTAGCGGCAATAGTGGGTTTAAAATAATTAAGCCTTCAGTAGTGTTAAAAGGCCATAAGCAATAGCGATCTATGTAGATACTATACAACCAGGTAGAGATGAGCCAGGTGCCTAGTATTCCATAGGTGTTTTTTATACGTAAAAACTGGAGTATTACTTGGCTAAAGAAAAACCACAGAGCAGTATGTAAAGCTAAATAAAGTAAAGCTACCCATAGTAGTAAGCCTAAATGCCATGACGGGTTATCAGCAAGATAAAAAATAGAATAGAAAAAGCCGCTTAAGTGTAAGCCTAGAGCTATGATGCCCCACAAGAAGCCTTCTTTAAAAGAAAGGTGTTTTGTAAGTGCTGCGTAAAATAAGGGTATAAAACAGACAAAACTGAGCCACCAAAGATTATCAAGGGCAACAAAAGCGGCTGCATATAACAAAGCTGATAACAAAAGTAGAATCAAGTGTGCCATTGCTGCTCTTATGTATATAGTTTACCTAGCTTACACTTTAAACGTTAGCACAGGTAAGTACAAAAAATAAACAACTAAAAAAAGAGGAGTCGTAGAGCTCCTCTTTTTAAAAATTACTCTGTATAATAAGCTTGTAAAAAGACTTGAATGCAATTCCAACTGCCTACTGTTTTTGCAAGATCAAAGGGTGTTTGATGTTGCCAGTTTTTTATACATGGTTGCGCGCCTAGGGCAAGAAGCTCTTTCACTAACTGAGGGTTATTGTATAAAACAGCTAAATGCAAAGCTGTATTTCCCTGACTATTTTGTAGATTGCCTGAAATCAGTTGAGCAAGTGCTCGTAATTCAATTAAACAATCTTGTTTTTCTTGTTCTGTTTTGACTTGAGAATGGCTCTGGATAACGGCTTGTAAACGTCTATGGTTAGGTGAATCAAATGATTGAAGTAGTTTAACGATAGCTGGACTGGTTTCTCGAGTAACAGCAGAAAGAGTTTGTACGCAATCTTGTTGAGAGGTTAATAATTTTCTAATGATAGTTAAACGGTTATATTTTATTGCGCCCATAAGTGCAGGTAGATTAGGTAAACAAGCGCCACGTTGTAAAAGTAGTTCTACTACAGGAAGATGTCCCTGAGTTGCACTATTTCTTAAACAGACATTAAGAGTTTCGGTATTGGGTTCCATTTTGTTTAGCAGATACTCTACTAATTGTCTTCCACCAGAGGTAGCTGCTCCCTTTAGTGGAGCCTCTGTGGTGCCAAGTGAATCAGCACAATGAATGTCAGCACCAAGCTCTAACAAGCAATCTACTGCTTGTGTTAGTCCTCGCAGCGTTGCTCTACGTAATGCTCGATTTATAAAATCTACTTCTTGTTTTTGATTAAACTTACAGTAGTGCAAAGGGAGCTTAACCGTTTCTAATACTGTATTAAATGCGTCTATTTTTGTAATATCTCTTGTAAAGGTTTCTAAATGTTGCTGTATGAGATGTATATCTGCCCCATAAGCTAATGCTGGATCAATTAATAACTGATTTTGCTTTTCTAAACTATAAGCTAGTAACATATTTTTAAGATTTTGAGACAAACAAGCCATATGGGCTCTAGAGGTAACAAGAATTTCTATAAGAGCTCGCCTATTAAGCTGCAAGTTTACGTCTAAGGCTTGAGAAAAAGCCTCTTGAGACAATTGGGTTATCTGAGCACCAAAGCTGAGGAGTTCGTGTGCACTTTTATAACTACCTTGTATTAAAGCATTACTTAAAGCTTCGGTGAGTACTTCTTTACTAATACCAAATTCTAACAATATAAGTGGTAGTGAGCGTGTGCCAGCCATTGTGTATGTGCTTGGGCCCTTGATTGGAGTATAATAGTCAAGAAATACTTTTTCTGCTAGAGCGCTTGAATGCGTTGTGCTGAGCGTATAAGATAAGCATTTTATACTTCCATTCTCGCATGCATAGCTTACTATTTTCTCAAGTACTGTTGGACTGAGTGCTCTTATTGAGAATATACATGCTAGTAATTGAGTATCATCAAGTTTTATAACATAGTGTAGTATGTTTATGAGATTTAATTCATCTAAAGCAGGTAATGTAGCTAATTTTTGTAGGGCTTTAACACTAGTCTCTTTAGGAATACTTGTTTTTACAAAATAAGATATTAATAATGGTATGCTTGCATCATCTTCGGCTGTTAAAGATATAAGAGAATCGAGAAAGAGATCATTTGATAGACTAGTACTCATGCATGGTTGATCTAATAAATACCCTAAAGTGGCATTGAGTTTAGGTGAATTTTGCAGTAAAAAAAAGAAAAAATCGAGCTTCTTGTTTTCTAGGGCAATTTTACATCCCTGGTCAAAGACAAAACTATTTACCCGCCTCATGCAGTTTAAAGTCTGTTGTTTGTTTTCAGCATATATAGCGTTAAAAAAATCTGATTTAGGACTTGATATATTAGTGTTACTGTTTTTTAACAAATGGTCTGGCTTATGATTAGCATTTTTTACCTTTTCAGCAATGGTGCTTAAAATAGTGTAATCCAAAGCTGAATTGTTATAAACCAGTATCTGTAAAGAAGTAACATAGAGAGCATTTTCTATATGTAGTGATGCTCCATGTTTAATAAGCAATGCTATCAAAGGATTATTCTTACAAGTAGCAGCATAATGAAGAACAGTATTGCCTTCTGAGTCTTGTGCATTAATATCACCAAATGTCTTAAGTAAGGAGCCAATCTTTGCTAGATTTTTGCTACTCTCTGATGTGCTTAGGTTCCTGATTGTTTTAAATAGTTCTTCTTTAGTTTGTGTTGTATCATAAGAGCAATAAGTACTACTAAACAATACTGCTACACCAAAAACTAGTTTTTTAAAAAAAGATGACATAAAAAATCCGATAATTTAAATATTTTATTTTTATATTACTATGGTTATATAAATTCACTTTGGGCTGCTTGGTGGTTAGTGTGACTGATTAAATGAACGCGATAGTAAGATCTTGTCTAAAAAAGTTACTCTGTATAATAAGCTTGTAAAAAAACTTGAATACAATCCCATCTTCCTAATGTTTTTGCAAGATCAAAGGGTGTTTGATGCTGCCAGTTTTTTATACATGGTTGCGCGCCTAGGGCAAGAAGCTCTTTTAGCAACTGAGGGTTGTTATATAAAACAGCTATATGTAAAGCAGTATTACCTTGACTATTTTGTAGATTGCCTGAAACCAGTTGAGCAAGTGCTCGTAATTCAATTAAACAATCTTGTTTTTCTTGTTCTGTTTGTGATTGAGAATGATTTTGGATAACGGCTTGTAAGCGTCTATGATTAGCTGAATCAAAGGATTGCAGTAGTTTAATGATAGGTGGGTGCGTCTCTTGAGCAACAGCAGCCTGAGCTTGTGCGCAATCTTGTTGACAAGTTAATAATCTTCTAACAACAGACAAACGATTATGCCTAACTGCACTCATAAGTGCAGGTATATTAGGCAAACAAACGCCACGTTGTAAAAGTAGTTCTATTACAGGAAGATGCCCTTGAGTTGCACCATTTTTTAAACAGACATTAAGAGTTTCAGCGCTGGGTTCCATTCTGCTAAATAGATATTCTATTACTTGTCTTTTGCCATAGGTAGAAGCTACTTTTAATGGAGCATCTGTGCTGCCGTTTAAATCAGCACAATGAATATCAGCACCAAGTGTTAGCAAACAAGCTACTGCTTGCGTTAATCCGTGCATTGCAGCTCTTCGCAATGCTTGATTTATAAAACTTATTTCTTGTTCTTGATTAAAATTACAGTACTCCAATGGAAGCTTAACTCTTTCTAATACGGTGTTAAATATATCCCATTGTTTACCTCTTATAAACGTTTCTAAATGTTGCTGTATAAGCCGTGTATCGGCACCACAAGTTAATGCCTGATCAAGTAATAACTGATTTTGCTTTTCTAAACTATAAGCTAGTAACATATTTTTAAGATTTTGAGACAAACAAGTCATATGGGCTGTAGAGGCAACAAGAATTTCTATAAGAACTAGCTTATTACGTTTCAAATTTATTTCTAAGGCTTGAGAAAAGGCCTCTTGAGGCAACTCTGTTATCTGAGCACCAAAACCAAGGAGCTCGTGTACACTTTGGTAGTTACCTCTAGTTAAAGCTGTATATAAAGCTTCAGTAAGTACTTCTTTTCTGATGCAAAATTGTGAGAGCATAAGAGGCAGCGGGTGGGTCATGCTCGTTGCGCATGTGCTGGTACTCTTGGTTGTAGTATAATACTCAAGAAATGCTTTTTCTATAAGGGTGCTTGACTGACTTAAACTAAGAGTATGCTGTAAGCATTTTGTGCTTTCATAACTACATGAGTAGGTTATTATGTGTTTAAGTTGTGTTGGGGTTAACTGTCTTATGGAGAGCAACCATGCTAGTAATTTAACATCATCTTGGCTTATAAGATAGCTTAGTATGCTTGTTAATTGTAATTCACTTAAAGCGGGTAATAGTGCGAGCTTTTTTAGGCCTTTAGCATTCCTTTCTATTGGAGTATTTACTTTTGTAAAATAAGATACTAATAGTGAGATCTTCGTAGTATCCAAGGCTGCTGAAAATATAAAAAAATCAAGAAAAAAATCATTCGATAGGATAGCACTTATGCATGATTGATTGAGTATATAATCTAAAGTAGTATTGAGATTAGGTGAGTTTTGAAGTAAAAAAAAGAAAAAATCTATTTTTTTATGCTCTAAAGCTACTTTGCATCCTTGGTTAAAAGCAAAAATACTTATCAGGCTCATCACTTTTAAGACTTGTTCTTTGTTTTCAGTTAATACAGCGTTAAAAAAGTCTGTCCTCATAGTTGATGCAACAGTTTTGCTTTTTTTTAATGGGTGGCTTGATGTCTGATCAGTGCTGTTTGTATTTCCAGAATTAGTGTCTGAGAGATTGTAATGTGTAGTCAAATCAGTACAAGGCCATAACTGATAAGCAATAACACCTGAATTGTTTTCTCTATCGAGTGATGCTCCATGCTCAAGAAGAAGTGCTATCAAGTTAGTATTGTTACATTTAATAGCATACTGAAGAACAGTATTGCCTTCTGCGTCTTGCGCATTAATATCACCAAATGTCTTAAGTAAAGTACCAATCCTTGCTAGATCTTGATTAGCCGTTGATGCACTGAGCTGTTTTATTATTTTAAATAGTTCTTCCTTCGTTTCTGCTGTATCATAAGAGCAGTAAGTGCTGCTAAGCACTAGTAAAGAACAAACAACTAATCTTTTAAAAAAAGATGACATAGAAACTCCGATAACTCAAATAATTTTATATTTTTATTACTACTGATATTATTATTATATAATTATGAAGTTGTGTCAAATTTATTATTTTTCTAAGAGCAAATAATTCGACACATGCCTTTGTGTAAATTAACAGTAACATGTTCACTAAAGGTATGGCGCGTAGTATTGAAATTTTTAGGTAAAGGAGCAAAGTGAGCTTTACGTATTGTTTCAATAATAGAGGCCTCTACCTCTGGCATGTTAAGTGAGGGTATAATACTAGACTCTAGAACTTTACCTTCGCTGTCTATGGTAACAGTAATATCCACTGCTGTTGAAATATCATACGGTACTTCTACTTCAGTTCTATAAATGTTAAAGGTAGTACGTAATGTTTTGTGTGCATTAGAGTTATAAGACAAGTATCTAAATTGGGCTGTCTGTTTTTCTACTTGTGCAATTTGAGCAGCAGACACGTTTGTACCCCGCGCTTGACTATACCTACCTTCATACGCTGTTTGTGCCTCTTGGTAGTGAGCTTGCTTTGCTGAATGAACTGCGCTAGCAAAATCTTGAAAGATACTGCCATTTGTAGAAGATCTAGTTCTTGCTGAATTTCTAGTACGGCGCCTTCTAGGTCTTTCGGTAGTTTGTTGACCAGATTGTTCTTGTGCGTAGTGTGTACCTCTACCAGATGTGCTTACGGGTAATGGTCTATTAGACTCGTAAGAGCCTTCTGAGTTTTCGTCTGAGCCTCTAACTACAGAATCTCTAGTGGAACTTTCTACTGGAACGGCTACTTTATTTATAGTATTTTCTGGTATTAGTAGTGTTTTTTGAAAATCTACGGCCATAGGAGTAGTAGTCGGTAGAGTTGCTAGAGGTAGTTGTTGCTCCGGCACGTTTAAAGAATGGTCAACCTGACTAGAGTCTATGCTTTGAGATTCAAATGATTCAGGTTTTTTCATTTCAGGGGCTTTAATAGGCGCTGCAAGCTGAGCCAAGCTGGTTTTAGAAGAAATCGATTGAGTGGTTTTAGGTATATCGCCAAATGATACGGGTGCAGGGACTGATGTAGTGTTCTCTTGTCCAAATTGATAGCTTGGTAAAGAGGGTATAGTCTGATAAAAGAGCAGAGCAAGTAACACCACATGCACAACTAATGCTAGTAGAACGGCAAGATGCTTGGTATGATTGGTATATAACTTATGCATAAATTCTCTTTCTTTTCTTGTAGTATAAAGAGAGCTGCTACAAAATACCACCTTTAGACACAAATAATTTAAAACTATCCAGATACTACGTAAAGTATACACCACTATGAAGAGAAATTTTACCGTTCTTTCACCCGAATTTTATGACCGTGATACACTTATAGTTGCTCGAGAGCTTTTAGGCAAGCTCTTGGTCCGTGTTATAGATGGCACGTATCTAGTAGGTATTATTACTGAAACCGAAGCTTATACAGACGATGCTGCCAGTCATGCCCATACAGGTCAAACAGACCGTAATAGCCCTATGTTTGGGCCTGTAGGTAGATCGTATGTCTATTTTACCTATGGTATACACTACTGCCTTAATGTTGTAGCACGTGAGACTGCTACCTGTGTAGCTGGAGCAGTACTTATACGGGCTCTTATGCCTGTTGAAGGCCAAGAGACTATGCTTTCTAATCGCAAAGGCAAATCTCCTTTAAAGCTTGATGGCCCTGGTAGGCTTACCAAAGCATATGCGGTAACTAATAAGTCCAATAATCTAGACTTAACTCAAGATACAGGGGAGCTTTTTATTGCTGATGGGTATCATATACAAGATATAAACGTCTCTTTGTCGCCTCGCATTGGCATCTCCCAGGCAAAAGATAATTTATGGCGTTTCGCCATTACTCAAGAGGGCCAAAAACTTCTCTCTAGTCAGATTATATAAATTAAAAAGTCTTGATTTTAAGGGGCTTTTTCTTATAAGATTACAATTAGTAGTGCAAGTATTAGTGGCGCAGAGAAGGGCAAAAATTAAGAACTTCTACTAGGTTGCATCTGAGTGCTTGTAACTAGAGAGCCTATTACTTTTCTAATCACTTATAATACCTAACAAAAGTCTAAAAAACTTAACTATGAAGCTTAAGTAGTTAAAAATATAAAAAGTTAAGAGCACTTCATTACACAAGTAGTAAAGGCTAGAGATACACTCTCTAGCCTTTATTTTTTATCTTGGATATATGCTTGATTGCTTTTTTTTATAACAGACCACTTGCCATAAAAAGTGTGACTTCCAGGTCCTGGTTGTTTTAAAAACTGCGTAAGCTCTTTAAAGAAGCCAGTGCTTGGTCTAAAGGGTACTCCCATGGAACAAAGCCAGGAGAGTAAAAGACGAGGCTGTAAAAACTCATCACATGCTAAAAACAGGTTAATGGAAAGTATAACTGTATTGTTTTCTTTTTTTGTTATAGTCAAAAAAGCAGTAGTGGTTAAGCGTTCTAAAAAGTTTTCAGTGTCTTGAATATGCTGGAGTGTTTTAGTAAAATTTGTGTCAAATCTATTGTCAGCTAATTTAAGCGTTGGTAGCACCTGACTACGGAGTCTGTTACGCAAATAGGTAGTATGATCATTTGTTGGATCAATTGTATAAGTAATTGAGTGCTCATGCAGATACGCGAGTATTTCTGATTTTGTAACAGACAGTAAGGGCCTTATATACATGCCATGAAGTGCACGTATACTTGCCAGACCACTCAGAGTTGCACCACGCAACAGCCTAATAAAAAAAGTTTCTTGTTGATCATCTGCATGATGAGCAAGTGCTACAGTATGAGCATTATATTCATGAGCAAGGTGCTCAAAAAAAGAGCGTCGTAGATTGCGTCCTAATTCTTCTTGGGAGCCATTATATTTTTTATCGAGTGATATTTGGCACGCAGTACGTACTATACAAGGTATATTTAAGCGTTGAGCTATCTGTTGGCAAAACAAAGCATCTTTAGATGAATTTGCACGCCATTGATGGTCAAGATGAGCAGCAATGAGCGTAAGATTAAGTTCTTGCTCAAGTGCTTTAAGAGCATACAATAAAAATACAGAATCTGGACCACCAGAAAGCCCCACAATAACCGTACTGTGGGGCTGTAATAATTTTTTAGTTTGGATATATAACTTAACGCGATCAAGAAGCATTACACATCAAGATTTTTTACAAAATGACCATTCTGTTCTATAAATTCGCGGCGGCCACTTACATCGTCACCCATGAGGGTACCAAACCATTCATCTGCTTCTAATGCATCACCTATAGTTACTTGTAAAAGCGATCTTGTTTGTTCGTCCATAGCAGTTTCCCATAACTGGTCAGGGTTCATTTCACCAAGACCTTTGTACCGTTGTACACTTATATACGGTTTACTGATTTTGGTTAAAGCACTAATAAACGACAAAATACCTTCACCAGAAATAGCACGTTCCCTGTCAACAACGCGTAATGTCCACGCATGTTGTAAAGAGCTCAACGGTTGCATAAGTGCCACAAGTTGTTGAACTTCAGGTGCAGTAAAGAGTTCTGTATTTACTGTCCACGTGTTATTAAGATGCTTAAAAGTAATATAGGGTTTACGAGTAGCCAGCTCAGCTGTCATATCATCAAGAAGTTCTATACTATAATCCGTAAAACGTTCGCGTAGTTGCTTTAAAAGCAATTCTATACCAGATTCTTCTTGCCATTTTTGCCAGACATGAGCCGCTGTAAACTGTATAAACATATGACATTGTTCAAACGTTAATCTAAATTTATGCGTTGTAGCTTCAAGTAATGCTTGGTATTTTTTTACAGCGTCAAGTAACACATTAAAGTTTGGACGATCAAGCTCTACACCATCGACAAGTAATAATGCTTGTTCACGAACCCAGTCAAGTAAAAAGCTCTTAAACGCAGTTTCGTCTTTTAAGTACTGTTCTTTTTTGCCAAGTTTAGCTTTATACAGTGGTGGTTGCGCAATATACAAGTACCCTTTATCAATAAGAGGCTTCATGTATCTAAAGAAGAAGGTAAGCAACAAAGTTCTAATATGAGCACCATCAACGTCCGCATCGGTCATAAGAATAATCTTATGGTAACGTGCTTTCTCGACGTTAAAATCGTTTTCGCCAATACCGCAACCAATAGCTGCAATAAGCGACTTAATTTCTTCGTTTGACAATAGTTTGTCAAATCGTGCCTTTTCGACGTTTAAGATTTTACCCTTAAGCGGCAATATTGCTTGACTATGTCTATCGCGTCCTTGCTTTGCTGAGCCACCTGCAGAGTCACCCTCTACAATAAATAATTCAGAGTCAGCAGGACTTTCGTTTGAGCAATCGGCAAGTTTACCTGGTAGTACCACCGATTCAAGCACTGTTTTACGACGAGTTAACTCACGAGCTTTACGTGCAGCTTCACGTGCTTGACGAGCAAGTTCAGCTTTTTGTAATATTTTTTTAGCTAAAGCAGGATTTTCTTCAAAGTAAGTATCCAAGAAAGCAAAGGTCCACGAGTCAACTAATCCTTTAACTTCACCGTTACCCAGCTTGTTTTTAGTTTGACCTTCAAATTGTGGTTCAGCAATCTTAAGATTAATAACGCATACTAAACCTTCGCGTACGTCTTCACTTGCAAATGATTCATCATTTTTAAGGGCACCAAACTCTTGGCCACGTCTATTACATGCTTTTGTAAGTGCTCCCTTAAAGCCGGCCACATGGGTACCGCCTTCTATGGTATTAATATTATTTACAAAAGAAAAAAGCTGCTCTCCATAACCTTCGTTATATTGCATAGCAATTTCAAGAACGTGATTTTGATCTTCGCGATACATATAAATAACGTTAGGAAAAATAGCGCTCTTTTTGCTATTAATATGCTCAACAAATGATACGATACCACCTTCAAAAAAGAAATCGTGTACTTTGCCTGTACGTTCATCTTCTATGGTTATACGTAAGCCTTTGTTTAAGAAAGCTAATTCACGAAAACGTGCTGACAGTGTTTCAAAATTAAGTACTACCGTTTCTTGAAATATCTCTTCATCAGGAAAAAAGCGTACAATAGTACCATGTTTGGTTGATTTTCCCGTAACATGTAACGTATTAAGCGGTTTGCCGCGCTCGTAGGCTTGAGCAAATGTTTGACCCTGGCGAAATATTTCTATATCAAGGCGTTTAGATAATGCGTTAACTACCGAAAGACCTACACCATGCAGACCACCTGAGTATTTATAAGAATCTTTATCAAATTTACCACCAGCATGCAGTTTAGTAAGTACTACTTCAGCAGCAGAAATACCTTCAGTAGGGTGGATATCAGTTGGAATACCGCGGCCATTATCTTCTACAGAACATGAGCCATCGGTATGTAACTTAACATAGATAGTATCACAGTGACCAGCTAAAGCTTCATCAACTGAGTTATCAACAATTTCATACACAAGATGATGTAACCCTTGAGGCCCTGTTGACCCAATGTACATCCCGGGACGTTTTCTTACAGCTTCTAAACCCTCAATAACGCGAATAGACTGAGCGCCATAATCTTGAGCTTGGCCGCTGTTTTTTTTAGTATTTTCACTATCTGACATATTTTCTCCTGGGTCTTAAAAGATAGCCACAGATGAGCTTGATTGACAAAATTTTCTGTTGTATTTTATTTATAATTGTACAACAAAATAAGATTTTTGGCAAATCAACAAACGTAATAGAAAAATACTAAAAATGCTTTTTTTACGCCATTTTTAGCAACTAAAGTGTAATTAGAGTTTGTAAATTATTACTAGAGCACTATACTTAACTACCGTTAACTAACTGTCTTTCTAACACTACTCAAGGGTATATAGTATGTTAAATCAACGTTATTTGTTTGTATCAAAGTCTCTCATGCTCGTTATTTGTTTAGCATTACAAAGCACTGTAGCGTCGATGAATAATGTTGAAAGTGTGCTAACCGATCAAGATGTTAAAGATCCTCAAGTAAAATATAACTTACCTATCAATTGTCTTCTACCAGAAAGAGATCGTTGTAATCTTACAGTTACTATTCCTAAAGAGTTTCGTCTTTTACAAGAAGGGGCACTAATTGAATTTATTCCTAAAGATGATAAAAATGAAGATGATTGGTCAAGAATTATAACGCTACAACCTCTTAGAGGTAAAAAAGCATCAGCTTATATTATTACTTCTGATCTTAAAAATTTAGTATCAAAAATAGCTAAAGAGGTTATGGTTTTAGAGCATACTAATCAAGATCTTAAAGCCTATAAAAAAAGCACTTTACTTATAAGTTATACTCTAAATAATAAAAGAGAAATTTTATTTGCGCAGTACTTTTCAGGACCTTCAGACTGTGCTGGCTGTCAGTATACAGTAAGGTTAGATAATTCATTAAATAATCTTCTGCAGTTAGCCGGATGTATACAAGAATTTATAACTACCAATATACGTATTACCAAATTTTAATAGGATTCAATTTTTAGTGTAAGTTAAAAGGCCCTAAGTTACTAGGGCCTTTAAGTATAGTTTTAGCTTGTCTTTGCTATATTATGGTATTGGTACAAAGAACAGTTGACCTGTCGTTGTATCTACAGTTACAAACCTTCTAGTATTGTTAGCAGCAGGTGCCACTCCAGTTTGTATTCCTGCTACAAACGCTGCTGTATGTGCTGGTAGATTACCACCATTTGTGGGATCAGCTTGAATAGCCTGTCTTCCTAAACGTATAGTATTGCTTTCTCCTACAACACCAATGTTAGCTATAGCGATATTATTATTTTCAGTAGTATAGCGAGAACCAGATGCTACACCTAATGCAATATGATTGTCACCAGTGGTTAATCTAGAAAGAGCATTTTCGCCTAAAGCCGTGTTGTTGTTACCAGAAGTATTTGTGCCTAGAGCTTGGTCACCTATAGCTGTATTTTGATTACCCACAGTATTTACTGTTAAAGCTGCGCTGCCTACAGCAGTATTTTCACCTCCAGTTGTATTACGAGCAAGTGCTCTTTGTCCTACAGCAGTATTATTAAATCCGGTATTTGTTGCAGTTGGATTCAGTGCTTCTATGCCTACACCTATATTGGTAGTAGATCCAAAATTATGTATAAATACAGCGCCATTTTTGGTTATATTACCATCTGTTGCTGTTGAAGGATTTGTTCTAAGGTTAAGATTCCATCAACTAGAACATCACCATTAACTGTAGAATTACCATTAACTGTAGCATCACCGCATACTACAGAGTTTCCAAGAAGGGTGAAATTTTGAGCGCCGCCAATGTTACCCACTACGCTTAAGTTGCCTTGGTCTGAAATTCCTGCAGCTGATACACTAAGTGCGCCTTCAACACCTACGTTTTGAGCATTAAAGCTTCCTGTGTCGTCACGTCGAACAAGAGTATCAGGTATATTTAATGGGGTACCCGTGTTAATTGCATTAACTATATCGCATGCAGGTACACCGCACACAAAAGATACCACTGTATTTTTTTGTGTACCAGTTACATCACCTTCTAAGGTGCCGCTAAAGTCTGTAGGAGTTGGTATAGCTGGCAGTGGTCCAGCAGATAAAATGCCATTATGAGCTTGTACAAAACCATTAAGATTATTAACTCTTAATGCTCCTCTAACATTTAAATTTTGTCTTACCAATAAATTACAAAATATGCCTGTGTGAGCACAAATAGCCTTACAGCGTTTTTGGCCAGGTCTTCTGGTTTGTTCAGTTGAAACTAACGCTTCACCTGATTGAATTTCTTGAGCATATTCTTCTAAGCATGGTTTAATACTATTTTGTTCATCTAATGGCATAGAACGATGGCTTGCAATAGCAAGAGCATCTTCTAAAGCAGGTTGAGCTATCTCAAGAGCTATAAAGTCTTTTTGTGCATCGAGAGCTTCTGCCATTTGTGTTAATGCAGCTGAGCAACTACCGGGTTTTACTAGTGCTATAAGCCTTTTAATGCTCTCGGCAACTTGAGGTGTTACGTATACATAACTGCTGTCAGTAGTGGCTAGACCATCAAGCTCAAGAGTACTTAGTGCTAAAGCAGCTGCTTTTAATGGTGAGCATGAAAGTAAAAGCGTTAAGCTAAGAGCTTTTGAAAGAAAAATAGAACGTTTCATCTGAATCCTTTTTTAAATGACTTCATTGACCATGAATAGCAATACATTCGAGTATATTGTTCTCTCCTTTGTAGAAACTAACTTTACCGTTTAGAGATTATTAAATTCTATAACACAATGGTTAACCTTTAGCAACATGCTGCTTTCTTTTTTACGCTTCAAATCTATGCTTGTTTTGACATAGGTTATTAGCTTATTGCCCTATAATAGTGCGCTAGAGTAATCTGCGCTATAAAAAGCAGTGATATCTTTGCTACCTAAAGGAAGGTATTTTGATAAGCAGTTTAGGATAAGTAGTGGTGCATAGATTTATAGAAGAATATTGTGTTTATAAAAGCGATGTTATAGAGTCATTTTTATAAGTCCAACAATAGTTTAGGAAAGGGCATGTATAAAGAAAATAATATAGTTGTGCCTCGTATACGCTTATCTTTCTAAATTCATATAAAAGGAGCATTGAATGCAAGTAAAAAAATGGCAGCACGTTTATATGTACTGTTACTAGCACTAATAACAACGTTATCATTACAACCGTGTTGTTTTTTACCTTCTAATCCAGCCAATGCTAATTCAGGCCCTAGACCTGCGGGGCTAGCTATTTCTGGCAATTGTTTGGTTGCTGTTAATACTACGCCTTTTGCTGACCCAAATACTAGTACTCTTTCTGTGTATACTATAGCTCAAGATTCAATAACAGGTAATTGTAGTTTGAATTTAACTCAAACAATTAGTGGTAATGGTCTTGATAATAGAGGAAGTGGTGATCGACGTGACTTAGGTATTGCTTTTTCTCCTGACGGTTCATGCCTAGCAGTGGTAAGCCAAGCAGGTCAAGCAATATCGATATTTAATGTTACTCCAAATCCTGCTGCAGGAGGGTGTACCCTTGATCCTAATGGTTTTATACCATTACCAGCAGTATACAGGTTTAGCTTTTTCACCTGACGGTAATTGTGTTGTTGTTGCTAATTTTTTTAGTAACACTCTTACAGTATTAACTCGCGCTCCTAACACCTGTAATTTTGCTATTACTGCTACTGTAGTTGGCAGTGTTGCTAATGGGCTTAGTAACCCAAGTAGTGTAGCTATATCACAAAATGGATGTGTTATTGTTACTAATTCTGGCTCTAATACTGTCTCAGTATTTACTTTAATAGGAGTTAATGATATCTGTACGCTTGCATTTGTTGGAGTAGTGCCTACAGGTGGAACTGGTCCTACTGCGTCCCAGTTTACTTCTGATGGTAATTGTCTTATTGTTGCTAATTTTAATAGTAATAATTTATCAGTGTTTCAAGTTGATCCTAACTGTGTATTACAAACTCCTGCTACACTAGTAGGTACTGGTGGTCTTGTAAATCCAAATAGTATAGCTCTTTCACCTGACAATAGATGTATAGCTGTTGGTAACTCCGGTGCTAATACTATTGCACAATACTCTATTACAGAGGCTAATAATGTCTGTACGGTTACTGCTTTACCTACATCGCCGCTTCAAGGTGCTAATTTAGCTATACCAAGATCAGTGATATATTCAACTGATGGTGGTTGCTTGTTTGCAGCCAATCAAGGAAGTGTTACAGGAGTTAATGGTTTGTCGATATTTAGATCTCTCAATTCCCTTATAGTTACCGTTACGCCGTCTAGTGAGCAAACCCGCTTTTATACAATAAAAGTAAATGGGGCAGTGCCTGGTAATACAGTGATTGTATATGATAATGGTAACATCATTGGTATTGGTATAGCAGAAAATGATGGGAGCTTTACTTTAACGCTTCAATTATCTGTTGGTAATCATAACATTACTGCTGCTCAAAAAAGCACTACTTGTTGCACAGGTGATCAAAGTGCTGCTGTAGCTCTGGTAGTTAGTTAATAAAATTATGCTATTCTCAGGTATTATTAAAAAGGGCCCAAGAAATTGGGTCCTTTTTTTTATAGCTACTAAAAATTTTCAGGGATCGTAAGGGGCGGTGCCCCTTGCACATTTTTTTACTCTTTTGCCTAAACACTGTAAATGTGTAGGCTAAGATCAAGATAGATAGTGTATAGTGTCGAGTGTAGGGGTGACTAATGATCAAAACTTTTTATATATTGTTATTATCGAGTATCTTATTTGTGGCTCGGGCACAAGAGAGTGAACAGTTAGATTGCGCAAGTACGGTTATTGCTTTTGATTTGCATGGCGTTGTATTTAAAACGTCACCAAGTAAAGTTTCTGTTTGTTTGCGTAACTTTCCAAATAAATGGCTTATGGCAAAGCTGCTTTTAAATCCGCGTTTTTGGTATAACGTAGTTGCTTTAAGAAAGCAGACTGAAGTTGCTGAAGATATTTATGGCCGTTTGAGTGTATTGTATCCTGAGCTTGCTCACTATGAAAAAGAATTTATAGAAATAGCTAATGCTCAAGAGGTTCAACAAGAAGTAGTAGGGCTTATTAAAGAGCTAAAGAAAAAACAGTTTAAAGTCTATATTTGTTCAAACATAGGTAGTAAAACTTTTGTTGAGCTTGAAAAACAATTTCCTGAAGTTATAGGATTATTTGATGGTGTTTATACTACGAGTCAAGCACATAATTATATTCAAAAACCGCAACCGCAATTTTTTAATGATTTTAAGCAGTTTGTAGTTGCTCATGAAAAAGGTTTGAGTATAGCTGACATTTTGCTTATAGATGACAAAGAGTATAACACTAAAAGTGCACAAGAGTGTGGCTTTAAAACACTCTTGTTTACAACAAAAAAGCAGTTTGTAAGCGCCATGAGTAAACTTATGGTTGGGTAGATCCGTTACTGTTACTGTTGCCTGTAAAAGCTTGAGTAGTTGTGGAGTTCTTTTTTGCCTGTGGTAACTTAGGAAAATGTATATCTAATTTTGCTTGTTCAAGCTTCGTTGCTAAAAATTCACTTTTAGACTTAATTTCAATGCAACGATGGTTGCAATGCCAGTAGCCGTCGGCACTTGGATAAATGTTATAAGTAAAGTAAACGTATTTTACTTCGTGGTTTTGTGTTTGAAGTTCACCTAACATACGTATGTTTTTATGTGTTGCTTTGCCATTAGGTGCCTCAGTTTCGTATCCTAAAGCAAACAGATAGTCATCGATAAGTGGTGCAAAAGCATGAAGCAGTGTTTGCCATTTATAGCGCGAAGGTTGAGTAAAATAAGGGTGTCCTTGGGTGGTATAGCCATCGTCTTCAAGTCTTTTTTGGGGGTTAGTAAACCATTCAGCTACCCGTTTGTCGTAACTAAACTGTGTGTAGGGTTTGCTTTCTAGCGATACTTGGTTGTCTCTTAAACAATAGAGTCTATAGCGACAATCGTCTAAGTGCTCAGAGGTATGGTCTTATTAATAAAAAGCTGTTGATGCCGTAAGTAAAGAATATTTGCTTCTGTAGACTCTGATAAAAAAAGTATCCCCTGTTCTAGAGGAGCCCTGTTTTGTGTGGGTTCAAGATATTCAAGTGTAGTGTTGTCAAAGCAAATACCCGCTTCAGGTTTAAATGAGAAAGCAGCCTTTTCGCTTTCTAGGCATTTATTTTGTAGTTCGGTTTGTTTTGCAAATGACTCTAAAAGATAAGCTTGCAAAACAAGTAATGTAGCTTCTTGTTGTAAGCTTGCTAAATACTGCTTTATTTGAGGAGTTAGTTTAGTAGCTGTACGTAAATCTGCAGGTTCAGGAAATAATTGAGTTATTTTTATTTGGGCTTGATCGGCTATAGTTGTGTCCATGCTATAACTGCTAGAAAGAGATAGCAGAAAAGGTAAAGAGCTAAAAAAATAATATACGTATTTCATGTGAGAACCCTTTAATTTTATTATAATTGTACTAATTATACTACTATAATATTTTCAAAGAGTCAATTTTGGTTAGAGGGCATGC
>JACDHA010000023.1 GCA_013821315.1 Candidatus Dependentiae bacterium
AAGGCGTATCTTGAAAACCATCTTGAGCATTTACATAAGCTTCATTTTTAATAAAGTCTTTGACTAATGAAATATTGTTTTCTTTTGCTGCTCTATGCAATGGAGTTGTATAAAATATATCATGACTCAGATACGGCATATCTTCCTCTTTAATTGAGTTTAATTTGCCACTGGATTTTAAAAGACCATTACCGTGCTTACCTCCAAAGACAGTACAGTAAAAGGCAGAGAACATAAGCACATAAAAATATACCGCTTGTTTCATAGAACCTCTACACTTTTTATATTATTAAAATTTTTTCTAATATACTATTATTATAAATTAATTAATTTTTAATATTCAATAGTTTTTATTCAAGATGCACCACATTGCACAAGGCAGCTTTGTAATGTATCCACTGTTATATCTAAGCAAGCTCGAATACAGGTATCTTTATCAGGATACAGTTGTTGTGCCAAGGCATTTGAGCCTTGCGGTTGAGCTTGAGAGGTAATTGGATAATCGATAACTTCTTCTGGATAAATATCTTGATAATTAGCTGGAGTATCCAAATTGTTATAATCAAGATCAGGATAATAACTAGTATTTAGGTAATTTTGATAATAAAAATTAGGATTAGCCCGTTGCTGCCAATCACGGTTACGCCCCTTATAATTTCTTGAATACCTAGTGAAATTATAGGAGTTTTGACGTACCGTAGGGTAGTTAGCTATCTGACCTGCTAATGAGGTAGTGGCATTTCGCTTTTGTGAAATAGTAATACCTTGAGGCGATACAGCACTAAACTGAGTTGTGCCTGTTGCACCAAATGTAGTTGCTGTTGGCCGAGTACCAAAACCTTGACGGCCACTAACAGCACGTCTAGTAAATGTTGGAGCCTGACTCGTAATTACTAAGATAAAAAACAGTAACTTAAAAATTTTTTTTTTCATAAGTAGCTTTCTTGTTACATAAATTGACCAATATATTCAAGGATATCTTCGTATAAAGGAGTCTTTGCCAGTAAACCTTCTTTTGCTATACCACTTTCTGGACCACTTAAACCAAGACGCCGCCTAAACAGCTGGCCTATCTTTTTATACGATTCATCTTCTGTTTCTTTATACTTCTCGCGAGCTAAATGAACATACCCTTTTTCTTGTAAACGCTTTACCGGCATAGAACCAACAAACGCATGAACAAGGTGAGGCAATCCAAAATAGACAGATTGTTGTATATGTCCATCAGTTGGCTTTAAAGCCGCTTCATGCAAGAGTGGATAGTTTTTGATTAATGCTTTAAGATCCTTTTTGCTTGCTGGCCCTAAAAAGCTATAATCTGGTGTATTTTTAAGTAACAGCTGGGGAGTTCTTCCTTTAGAATCTTTTACTTGTGTGTTTGCTCCATGCTCAAGGAGTAATTTAATAAATTCTCTATCAGCCATATTTGCCGCTGTATGCAACGGTGTCCAGCCTAAAAAGTCAGATAAATTAGGATCAGCTTTATTTTCAAGTAAAAGTTTTACAAGCTCAGTACTGCCTAAAAGCAATGCTTTATCAAGTGGTCGAGCACCTAACTTATCTTGTGCATTTACCTGGGCACCTCGCTGTAGAAGATCTTTTATTGTTGGCAAAAGGATATGAGTATCTTCTAGATACAAACCTTTATCAAGTGCCGTTAAAAGTTGTTCATTGAGCGCTCGGGGCGTTTGCATGCCAAAAGAGCACATACACAAACTATTTAGTAGCAATAGACAAATACGTATCACTTTATAACCTCGCTACTCTAGCACTAGTATCTATTTTCTAATTATCTAATTACTTGTTATAACTTTTATTTTACAATATTTATTGTATATTAGTCAATAATAATTAAAAAATTGATTTTGTTATACAGTAATAGTTAATATTATAATAATAAATAGGTGTATTTTTTAGACTTTCTACCACTATTACTTAAGGAAACATATGCAAGCTCTCTCTCTTAAAAACAAGCTTGGTATTTTACTACTAAGCCTACTATTCTACACACTAACTAGCGAAGAAATGTCTATGACCAGTATTACTATGGTAACTCAGCTTAAAGATAAACAAGGAGAGGCATTTGATAGAGAATTTATAAAGCATATGATCCCTCACCATCAAAGCGCACTTGATATGGCTCAACTAGCATTAACTCATGCCAAGCGACCAGAAATTAAAAAACTGGCAAAAAACATACTCAGTACTCAACAAAAAGAGATTAACTTGATGGAAGAATGGCAAAAATCTTATTATCCAAAAAGTTTTGAGTAGTTTATACTATTATTAAATTAGTTTTAATAATCACCGTTACTTCTAGCAAAAATGTCTTTTTATAATAAACTTTGTACCGAATTTTATGACTTAGAAACGCCCTGGGCATCAGAACAAGAAGTGCTTTTCTATAGCTCTTTTCTGGAGCAGTATCCAGGTATTTGGCTTGAGGCCATGTCTGGCTCAGGTAGACTTTTGCTTCCACTGCTTAAACATGGTTATAACATTCAAGGCGTAGATAACTCAGAGCATATGATTCAAAGTTGCCTAAAGCGTGCAACCAACCAATACGGTACCCCAGTAATTTTTAATCAATCGCTCACTGATCTTACATTAGAAAGAAAGTATGCTGGAGTATGTATTACTTATAGCTCTTTTCAGCTTATTTATGACCGGGATCAAGCCTTTAAAGCGCTTGAACAACTTAACAAATGTTTGCTGCCTGGCGGCATACTTATCTTAGAATGTTTTATCCCGTGGGACATAATTAAAGACACCATTTGCGGTCAAACACCCCTAAAAACAGCTGGTCCCTATACAACAAAACGTGTTTTACAGAGTATTAACGGCACGCTTTTGTATCTTAAAAGCTCTATAACCTTAGATACTCAGGCACAACGGATGACCAGTAAAGGTATTTTTGAAAGAAGAACTTTGGCAGGCACTCTTCTTGAACAAGAGCAGGAAGAGCATATTATTACCTGGTATTACCAGTATGAAATGGAACTTTTACTTGAAAAAGCTGGTTTTAAATTAATTGCTCTTTATCAAAACAGTCACCATTTAGAACCTCAAGATAGTGTCTTTACGGCTGTTAAATATTAACACTAGTATCATAAAAATGAGCTGCAATCATTTCATGCATTAAAGATATAAGCGTTTGTAGATGCTTTTCTTGCTCTTTGTTTAGTGCTTCTTTTTTTGCTAAAGCAGCACTATCAATCAGTTTAAACTGATTTTTCAAAGCATCATAACAGCTATCAATTAGTATTTGATCAAATGTAGGCGTATCTTCTTTTGGATTTTTAAGAATATAAGCTTCTAGTACAATTAAAAACTGGGCACTCTTTTTGCCGAGCGTAAAAAAAGCATGGCTTATTTTTTTTTGGGTATCAGTAAATGATGTTTTTGTTATCACCGGTGCTTTAACACGCACTTCTTTTACAAAAAACTGCTCTACTTTACTTAGATTTTTTTTAAGTTCTTGTAGCTGAATTGTATTTAAGGCAAGCTTTGCAAGCGCTCGTCGATCAGCTACCTGCATTTTAAACCCTTCTAGTACTTCAAACATACAATAGTATGCAAATCTCTCTTGTACCTCAGCGTCAGGTATTCTAATAAGTTCAACACTAAGATGGATAAGTTCTTGTGCAAAACTTTCACCTACTCTATGAGCATTGCTTACAAGCTGCTTTTGATTACCTACACATAACGAAGTATTTATAGCTAATAGGAAAATAGCCACACTAGGAATTAATTTTATTTTCATACTACTCTCTTAGCGTTGAAATAATAACGTAAACGTCACTTAGTATAGAGAGTTACCTAACTTAATCAATAATCAGCCCTACATAAGCAAGGCTGATTATCATAAAATATTAATAAATATAATAAGTTACTTTAGAAGCTTTATAATTTCAGGAAATGATGATTTTGTTGCTTGAGAAAACTCAGGAGACTTATAGACCTCTTGTATAACAGTTAAAACAGTTTTCCCTTGTACGTCCTTTATATTTTTATCAGCACCTTTGGAAAGCAGTAATTTCACGCTATCAACATTTCCTCCTGCTGCAGCTATAAAAAGTGGTGTATGACCTTGCTTGTCTTGGATATTAACAAGAGCACCTTTTTCAAGAAGATACTTAATAATTTGATTATGCTCATAGGCTGCTGCTTGATGAAGTGGAGTCATGCCTGAAGCATCATGAGCTTGCAGATCAGCACCGGCATCAAGCAATACTTTAAGTATTGCGGGGTTATCCGTATACAGAGCAGCTTGTAGTAGAGCTTCATCTTTTTCTTTCTGATCTTGAGTAGCCAATGTGCTCTTTTTTAAAGCTTCTTGTACTTGAGCTAAATTATCATGTTTAATAGCTTTTATAAGTTCAGTGCGAGCCTTTGCAAAGTTGACTAGGCTTATAAAAAGAAGTACTAAAGTAACTGTAAACTGTTTTTTCATTATTTCTCCTTAATGGTATAAACAAATGTTCCTAGTACTTAGTATATATAATTTATTTTATATTTGTAAATGATTATATATTTTTATTCTCTTTATATGCTTTTTTAAAGCCCTGCAAAGCTCTCCATAAAATTAGCTTTTTTATAAAAATTAAATAGACTATCTTTTATAACTATCACATTACTTTTTAGGAGAAATATAATGAAGAAGTCGCTCTCTATTTTTAGCCTAACTTTAGCTTTTTTTGCGCTAACACAAGCAACTAAGTTTGACATTAGTCTTGTGGCAACACAACCTGCTAGCGCTCCTTTAGTTATAAAGCAAGAAAATGTCTGTTTTTGTCACAACAAAAAATGGCATGCTACCGCTCAAAATATTACATTTAACCTTGAGGAAATTTTAAGAACAGAAGAACAAGAAGCTACTTTTCAAGGGACTATAACAGTTAAAGAGAGCACCAGCCCGCAAACATTTTTATTAAAAGTATCACCTAAAAAGAACGGCTCTATTAGTTTTGCTAGTGATACTTATTCATTTAGCGTGTGTATAAAACCAAGTTAACCCAATGTAACATACTGTAACGGAACAAAATATGAAATACATTAATTTACTTATCATGGCTCTTTTGTCGTTTGTATCCATGTACATACTTATGTACATTATGGTTGATAGCTACTCTAATGTTTACCTGAACCTTAATCAACTTTATATGGCTGGTGCAATGACTGCCCCTATGTTACTTATAGAATTACTACTTATGGGCTCTATGTACACCAATAAAAAACTTAATGCAGCCATTATACTCTCTAGTACAGCAGTACTGATAGTATTAATAACTTGTGTTAGAAAACAGACAGCCATAACCGACAAAGAGTTTTTAAAGTCTATGATTCCACATCACGCTGCTGCCCTTTTAATGTGTAAACAAAATCACTTACAAGATCCTGAGCTTAAAAAACTTTGTAGTACTATCAGCTCAACACAGCAACAAGAAATTGATTTCATGAAATCAAAACTGAAACAGAAAGCATAGAAAAAAGCACCCGTACTTGAATCATACAGTAGACTATACACATCTTTATAAACAATACTCAGTTATATACTGAATTATATCAACCGGCAGATTTTGAAAATAATTATTAGGTGATTGGACAGTAGAAGGGTTACACAAAATACGACTTAGAGCTTGCTGTTTTTTAAGAACTTTTATTGTAGTAATATAGTCCTTATATTCATTGAGCAGATTAACAATCTGCTTTTTTAGCTCTATACCCAAACGAGCTGAACAAGCAGTTACATACGGCGTCAAACCATGATTGTTTTTTACAGAAAGACTTACGTTGGCCTTTAATAATGCTTTTACCGCACCTACTTGCCCTATACGTACGGCATAATGTAAAGGAGTATTGCCTTGAATATCTTGTGCATTACCATTAGCACCATAAGAGAGTAAAAGCTCTATACTTTCAGTATTGCCTAAAGCAGCATGCCAATGAAGTGGCTGTTCTCCTACAGTATCCTTAATATCTAGCTGAGCGCCAGCATCAAGTAATAGTTCCACAAATTGTTTGTTGTTAATAAAAGCAGCCCAATGGAGCGCTGTCTCTCCATCTGAATCCTGACTGTTAGGATTAGCCTTATAAAGCAACAGTAGTTTTAGTATTTCTATTCTAGAAGAATCTGAAAAACACTTTATCTGAGACCATGCATTAGAAGTATGATCAGTTAGTGCTTTAGCACCAAAATTAAATAACTCAATAAGCGCTTTAAAGTTATATCCAACAGCAATAGAAAGCAAAGTGTAGTGACTTTTAACACGAGTGTTTTTAATAATAATATTAGGATTAGCACCGCTTTTTAAAGCTTTTTTTACTTTACGTACATTACCTGTTTCAACAGCACGTATAAGTTTTTTATCTTTTAAGCTATGAGCATATGTTTCAGCAGACATTAAGCAGCACACGAAAGCTATCATATAATAATATAATTTCATACGAGGGTTCTACTTTTGCAGTTATAGCAGATCTTACTAATCAAAGCTGTTTAGTTACCATTATAATTACTATTTACCTATACATGCAAGAAACAACTAAATACTCGTATGAGAACTACTTTTATACCGCATGCATAGCAATTATTTTAACAATATCTTGTGGTAGCATCTGTATTGGTGCTTCTAAACTATCTTTCTTTGATCTATACCAGAAGTTTGAAATTAATTTTTTAACAGTCAAAAACATGGTTAAACGAGCACCTTTTTCAGGGGATAAAATTTTCACTAGAGCATTCTGTTTTTTTTCTCTGTTTGTTTTAATATAAGCAAGAGTAGACTCTTCAAGCAATATAGCTATCGCTTGCTTGTTTTTTATTACCGCAGCTGTATCATACCGCTTTAACAGTCTTGCGATATCAAGTGGAGTCTGACCATTATTATTCTTACTGCAAGGACAGGCTCCTGACTGTAACAATAACTGCGTAATAAGTAAGCTCTGAGGCATAAAAGAAGCAGCAGCCCGATGAAGGGGCGTTACACCATCAGCACCGCAGACATTAGGATCAGCACCCAAAGAAAGCACTTCTTGTACGGTAGTTATATCACCAAATTCAACTGCTTTTGCAAGAAGAGTTAAACCCATTTCTCCACAAGTGTTAACACAAGCTCCCAACTTTACAATAAGAAGTAGCTTCTTACTGCACGACAAATGTGTGCTAAGTCCACACGCTAATTGGTTATTTAAATCTTTTGGTAAAGCACTGGCACTAAATACCATACCAAGTATAACGGGCGCTAAATATATTTTATAGTTAACCACAACACTCCTTTTTATTTAATATATTTATATATTACTAATTATATTTTAAAGTATAGCACTAATTGAATTTATATCAATCGTATTTATTGTTGCGATTTTTAGTCTTGCTAAGCTAATAAGCTCTTGTTTAAACTAAAACTACTGCTTTATCTATCTAAATTTTACTTAAGGACTGTATGAAACTATTTTTTGCTTTGATTAGTGCTTCTCTTTTTTTTATAGCAATTACTACAAGTCAGACATCTAAAAAGTGGTATAATTGGGGTGACAATCAAACATGTCAACCACGAGAAATTTTTGCACCAGCCACTAAGCAAGAGCTTATAGATATTGTCCAAAGAGCACGTGCTAATAACTGGCACATCCATGCCTATGGTTCATCCCATTCATGGAGCGATATTGTATGCACCGATTATCTTATAAATACTGATAAGCTTGATAAAATACTAGAAATTAATAAAGACAAACAAACAGTAAAGGTCGAGGGTGGTATAAAACTCTATAATCTTAATGAACAACTAGCACAGCAAAACTTAACACTTGCTAATTTTGGTGAAATAGCTGCTCAAAGTGCTGCAGGAGCTACAGCAACTGCTACTCATGGTTCAGGGAAAACAGGTACTTTGGCAAGTTTTATACAGGAGCTTGAACTTATAACTGCTGACGGCATACTCCATACTTTATCAGTAGATACACACCGCGAACACTTTGCTGCAGCACGTACTAGTTTAGGAGCTTTAGGAATAATCTACTCGTTAACCTTTGCTTGCCAGCCACTTGTTAGGCTCAAACAAGAGCGTATAGTAACAGACTTTGCAACAGCAAGGGCTGAATATAAACAACTGCGTGATAATAACGATTACTCTATGTTTTTATGGAATCCCTACACCGACAAAGTATTAGTATTTAAAACAAATAAAACACTAGAAGATATCTCTCATAGTTCTTTCTGGCAAAAGATAAAAAACAAACTATTTTCTAGTAAATTAGTGCGTCAGCTACTGGTTACATTAGTTGATTTAGCACCTTCACTAACACCTCGGGTTATCGATAGTATATACACTCAGCTAGAAAGCAAAGGACAAGTTGATTATGGCTATAAAATACTTGTACAAGCACAAAAATCTAATGATCAAGTTCTTTATCAAGAAGAAGAAATAGCAATTGCTTTTGATAAGCTTACAGAAGTAGCGCCTGCTATCAAGCAACTACTATTAAAATATACTCAAAAAGGTTTTTACACTACAATTTGGGGCGTACTCTTTAGATTTGTAAACGCTGATACAAATAATTATCTGAGCCCTGCAGCAGATCGTGATACAGTCTACGTAAGTATAACGTCTTCTCAACTTAATCTTGATTTTTATAAAGAGTATCAAGACCTTATGCTCAAGCATGGCGGCCGTCCACATTGGGGGAAAATAAATTTTACAGATCATGCTCAAGCACAAAAGCTGTATGGCGATAATCTTACACGCTTTATAAAAGTGCGTGAACAACTGGATCCAAAGGGCATCTTTAGCAATACTTTTACCAAACGTGTCTTTGGTTCTTAAGCTAGTAATGTGATTAATTGTTGCTTTTATTAATCACATTTAGCAATACTAACATAAAAGGGGAGAAGGTAGAATATGAGTAATATAACCAAAATAATACATGGCAATGCAACGACCTATTCATTTCAGCTCATAATGCTGTGTATTACTTCGCTTCTTTTAGGCATTACTATTTACCATTCAACAAAAAACTTTAACTCTCTTGATCAAATGCCTGAACTATTTCCTATAACTCCTGCTCATCTAGAGGAGTTTCAAGGAACTCCCACTACAGTTGAAGTAGGCCTTTACATAAAGGATTTTCCTGAATTCAATGTACTTAAAAATGAGTTTGTTTTTTCTGGTATCATCTGGTTTCAGTTTGATCCAAGTAAAACATCACTAGATACACTAGGTAAATTTTCTATTGAAAAAGGTGAAATAGTTTCTCTGTCGGCACCTACTACAAGGCTTATAGAGGGGAAAGTATTTGCCCGCTATGATATTCGAGTACGGTTTAAAGCAGCTATGAACTTTAGCCTATTTCCTCTTGAAGATCACACTATTTATATAATTTTAGACAACCATTTTGTAACCCCGGGTGAAATTCGGTACGAATCTTCGGTATCTAGTTTTATTTTATCCCCCAATATGATTGTTTCTGATTGGATTCCTTATGACCGATCAGTTTATACAGGGCACTCTGAATCACACTTAGAGGAAGGTTCAAAGGACAAAAATGTCTATTACCCTCGTGTTGTATTTGGTATAGATTATAAACGCTCAGGTACGCGACAACTATTTACTATACTTCTTCCTTTAATACTTATATTTTTTATTACTGTATTTTCACTTTCTATGGATCCAGAGGCCTACTCTAAATCAATTATTGCACTGTCCACTGGTAGTGTAACAGCATTGCTGGCCTATCGCTTTGTTATTGAAAACTTATCTCCCCATGTTGGTTACTTTATGTTATCTGATTTATTATTTTTCTTATTTTTAGGAGCAGTTTTTATAATCTTTTTTGTAAATGCTCTTACTTTGACACTTGGAGGCCGCTCAAAGGCCTGGATTACTGTATTAGTACATACTTTAGTAGTAAGCACATCTTTGTATCTTATTGACTTTTGGCTACGATAAAAAGGGAAAACATGTATATCTTTAGGTTGTTTGCTGTTCTTAGTATGCTCACTCTTTCAAGCACGATAGTTATCGCTTTCGATACGCTTCATCAAGCATATAGTTATAGTCAATTAATTGAAGAACAACCACAACCCGATATAAAAAATGCTGTTAACCTACTCTATACAGGTCTACACAGAAAACAAGAACTTTCCCGTATTAATATTTTTTTAAGCCATTTTGGCCTTTACAAACCAGCAAAACTTTGGTCAATTGGAAATTTTAAAAATATTCTTATATCTACGGTTAAGCAACGTGAACAAGAAGGCTACAACGGAAAATTTGTAGTAAAAATAACTGCTTTGCCAGAAACAAAATGTATTGTATTCGGCCCGGTATCAACTCAATTTCATTCGCTCGTGCGCGATTTACTCGAGCTTAAACGACAACAAATTATAAATGAAAATCTACAGATTATACAACCAAATTGTTATGTAATATTTAATGGTAATACTATTAATGGTGGGCCTTATAGCATAGAAACGCTTACATTAATTCTTACTCTTATAACAAAAAATCCGCAGACAGTTATCTATATTAAGGGGCAACAAGAAGACAACTCTTATTGGAAAAATTATCAACTTAAACGAGAACTCCAGATTAAAGCAACTAGGCTCTCAGATGAACAGATACCACTTGGTCGCTTTATTAACCGTTTTTTTAATACACTACCAGCAGCTGTCTATATAAGCACGCTCAATCCCGAAGAGGGGCTCATTGAAATATCTTATTTTAGTAGATCAGAAAAAGAAAGTTATTCAGCGTTATGTGCTGATAAATTAAGAAAAGTTTCTCCAGGAATCTTAGAAGTTTGCTCTATTAACCAAAATAAAGTTTCAACAGCTCCCCCAGTTAAGGCAATTGTAAAAGCCGAAACACGCTTTATTACGCTTGAACAATATACTGGACTTACTTTAATAGAACCTGATAAAGGAGCTACTGCTTGGTCTGTGCTATCAAGTCCTACACGCTATTATCAAGAACAATACAATTTTACTTATGATGCTTTTGCTGTAGTAACTATAGGCGAAAAGCTTGGTGACTCAACAATTACTCATTATTACCAAGATACACGTGAACTACTTGGTTTTAAAAAAGGATCTACCTATCAACTATTGACAGGTCAACACGCCAAACATACAGTGCCACTAGCAGATGAAAAAAATCCTATTATAGTAGGCTGTACTCTAGATTTTACTAAAGGGCTATCAACCCAAAGCAAACAAATACGAACGGGCCTTACACTACGAATCAACAAACAAAATGAAGAAGGCGGCGTTAACGGAAGACCTATACAAATAATTTATATGAATGATGAATATACCCCTGAGCGCGCTCGCAAAAACGTTGAGGACTTTATTAAAACGTATAAGAGTACTCTTATACTATCGCCTCCAGGAAGCGCTACTCTTGAAGCTTATGTAGACTTAGTTAAAAACAACAAACTATTTGTTTTCTTTCCTGTCACTGGGGTACCCTTATTTAGAAAACCTGAGCTTACCAACCTGGTGCATTGGACAGCATCTTACGTAGATGAAGGTCAAGCTGTTACTGCTTATAGTATTACTCATAGTTCACTATTATCGCTTGCTTTTCTTTATCAAAATGATTTATATGGTAGATCTGCATTAGAAGGTGCTCGCAAAGCGCTACAAAAAGCTGGTGTTAAAACAGTCCTAGAACTACCCTATAGTCGCAATACTGCACAATTCAAAGAAACAATAGACAAGATTAAAACTTCTTCAGCTGAAGCTATAGGTTTTTTTTCAACCGCTCTTGCTACCACAGAATTTATAAGACAAGCAGGAGTAGAATTATTAAACAACAAAAAACTGTTTAGCGTTTCTGATTTAAGTGAAAATTCTTTTAAAAAGTTTATACACCAAAAAGGGCTTTCAGTTACTTTATCTAATTTTGTACCTAATCCACATACAAGCACCTTACCTATTGTAGAAGAATGTCGTACACGTGCTCAAGAGACAGGCGGCGTAGATTTAGATACTTTTGTTTTAAATAGTTATATAAACGCTGATCTTTTTATTTATATATTACAACAAATAAAAGGACCTATAACGCATGAAGCAATTCATAAAGCAATAGCATCTATAAAAAATAAGTCTCACAAGGGGCTAGAGCTTAATTATAATAAGTTAACCCAAGAGCTATCGCGTACTCTTTGGCTTGATACAGGAGAAGATAAGTGGATAAAACAAACTATGTTAAACTAAGATTTTTGAGTACTACCATGCGTATACCAAGTATTTTTTTATTTTTAATGTTGACCTATGGGGCGCAAAGCTGGAGTTTTACTACGCTTACACAAGCGATTACCTATAGTACCCAACATCCTGAGTTTCCTGAATCAGATAATGATACTTTGGATAATCCTAGCTTTATGACTTTTTATCAGCTACAAAGACCAAGCACTGTTAAGCAACTAGGTCAATGGCTCGGCATCATAAAAACAGGCTGGAATCCCTACTCTTTCTCGAATCTTCTTAACTCTATGGTTCAAAAATATAAACCATTAATTGACTACTACGCAGCAATGCTCACTGTCCCTACAGGTACTCAGTTAATTGTACTAGGTGATATTAATGGTAATTACCATTCATTAGTTCGTATTTTGCAAGAACTCTATTCAAAAAAAGTACTAGATAATCAATTTAAATTAACTGCATCAAACTACTATTTTGTAATTAATGGTAATGGTATTGGTTCGTCTGCATATGCTCTTCAAACACTGGAACTGCTTTTGCATCTATTACAAGCTAATCCAAACGCTTGTATTTATAGTACAGGTCCCTTTGAGGAGAAAAAACGATGGACAAAAGGAGCCTTTAGGCAATCTCTTGATGCTACATTTAGACCACAAAAACAGGTATTGACGCTCTTGGAAAATTTATTTAATTCTTTATTTGCAGCGCTCTATGTTTCTACACCAGAATCAAAGACATCTTTAAGAATATCTTATTTAGGTAATGAAAATAAGGAACTTAAAAGCGACCGTTGTTCTCGCAAAGTACCCTTAAACAAAGTAACACCTTGCTTAATTACTCAAAAAGGACCTACACTCCAGCCTGTATCTGTTATGATTACGGCTCCCAAAAGCACTATTCTCTCTCAAGATTTTACAGGACTCTATTTTGGCCAAGAAAAAGATAAAGCACATTGGTCTTTTACTTCTTCTGCCAGTATGCAGTATCGCATGAAGTTTAGATATTTTTACGATGCTTTTACTATTATAACTATAGGAAACTCTATTAATACTAGTGCTATTACATTGTATAATCGCGATGTACGTTACGATAAACAGTTTAAATATAATCCTACGCGTAACTTATATACAGGCAAAACTTTGCCGATATATAAAACTCTAGGTGATCCTTTAGATTATATAACTTATGGTAAAAATTTATCAGCAATATTAACGGGGATGTAAAAGCATGCGCCCCTTTAGTAGTAATTAGCGGTGATTTATTAACTAAAAACAAGGGCCTCTCAAGAGGCCCTTTATCATAGTATTAATTATATAGTGCTTATATTAAACTACGGCACCACAACCATCTAAGCATGCGCTTAAAGAGTCATTAGTTGTATTCAAGCAATTTTGAACACAGCCTCTTTGGTCGCCTACAAGATTATCCTGATCTTCATACTGACCATACACAGGTTGTTGCGGGTATTGAGTTATATAATTATTGGTATTATATACTGGTGTAGTGTAGGTGCTTACAGGATAAAACCCATAGGCATCGTAAAAATCATAATAGATTGGTGGATAATAGCCATAAGACCTATAGAAATAGTTTGGGAAATAACTATAAAAGAAATATGGATTATTTTGATACCACCAGTTCCAGTGGTGTCCCTTATAACCTTTATTTAAAAAGCTACGTTGCTGACTGAAGTGTCTTTCTGAACGGTATTTATTGAATTTACTGTTTGTATTGTTAAATGTCCTATTAGGAGACAAGCTTTTTGCCAATTGTGGATTTCTTGGGTTACCCATTTTTTGGCGTAATACTTGTACATTTTTTGAATTGTTTATGTTTTTAGTGACATTTTGACGCCCGGCAGGATTAATTCTACCACCGCCAAAAGTGCCTCTGCCAACTAAGTTACTACGGTTACCCGTAAAATTAGAACGTCCTGCAGAAAAGTTTTGACGATTTATAGATGAAGTAAAATTTTTACTTCTACCAAGTTGGCCTGGTCTATAAGAAGATGTATTAAGTGATCTACCCGTAACACCTCTATTTATTGACGTTCTGTTAGCAAGTTGGCCTGCTTGACGCGTAGATGCATTAAATGATCTACCAGCAGTGCCTCTATTTATCGATGCTGTGTTAAAACTTGTTCGTCCAGCACTGCCTGATCTAAATGCTTGAGAACCACCTGTACGCCCTGCGCTGCCCATACGTGCTCCTGACATACCAGATGCTGCAAACGATTTAGTTCCACCGCTACCTGCGCGGCCTCTACCTTGATTGCCACCACCTTGACGAGGTGCTGCTATAAGGTCTGTTAGACCTCCAAGCATTAAAAATAGTATCAAAAATCTTTTGGTATTCATAAAGTATCCTTTTAGTTAATGTTTATTGATTTATTTTCTTTATTACATTACCATTTTTTATTAAGTAAATGCAATAGATTGATAAAAATAATAAATATTATTGCCAAAAATATATAAAATTTATACTTAAAGGCTGAGGTTGCTAGGTTACACTCAAGGTAGACATATTCTTAAATTTTTGGTGCGCTACGACTATCTAAAAAATAGTTACTAAAAAGCCTTACCAGAAAGCTCTATTTAGAGTTTGAAGACTTAACTAAAAAAAACTTTTGTATTTCTCTGGATAAACTGAATCTTAGAGTTTTGATATCATAACAGAAGCAGAAGTAAGCATAAAAAAAGGCGAGATTGCTCTCGCCTTTAGAGTATTATTTTATCACAAGTTTCTTAAAATATAGCAAAATTAAATATTAAAGCCTCTACCTATACCGTCAAGCAATATTTTTAGCCCAACAAGTACACATATTACTGCAATAACTATACCTGGAATACCCATAAAATAGGTATATGAACCAAGTCCAAAAGCCATAAGCGCTACACCTATAGCAACTTTTATTACGTCCACGGAGCCTCCTTTCTTTTTACAATTTATGCTTCTTGCAATCCATCAATAATCAATTTAATGCCACCAATAACTAATGCTAAACCAATAATACCTAGCACAATCATTGGTATAGGTAGTCCTAATGCATCAAGCGCTCCTAAACCTACAAAAGGAACAGAAGAAACTATACCTAAAAGAGCTACACCTATAAGTATCTTAATTATGTTCACTAAAATCCTTTCTTACGTTAATCTAACAGTCGTCTGTATAGTTGTAGCTTATTATACTATAAAAATGCAAGATATCTACGAACAAAAAAAGAGGTGCCGTTAAAGCACCTCTTTTTATACTATTTTTTAATAAATTAACTGTTGTGTGATTTGTGTAATGCACACACTGTATGCAATGCTTCCGTTGCATCAGCATCATCTTTAAAAAGATCCATAAAAGTTCTGTTTTCTAAAAGAAGACTTGGCTCTTTTAATCTTTCTACTTCAGCAATAAGTGATTGAACAATACCTTCTTCTTCAGCTGAAGGTGCAATGGGGCGCCATTGAAGCAATTCTATAAGCATAGCTTCCCATTCTTCTAGCTCTTCAACTTGAGGAACTACAAGAATTTGTTTTACCGCGTCTTGATCAGCTGGTACCACAGGAACTTGACCTTCTTGTACAAGCTCTACTGCTAGATTTTCATTTTCAGGAGCACGATCTTCTACGAGTATTGCAACGGGCTTAGCTCTATTATATAACTTATAAGCAGCCGAACCTGCAATAGCTAAACCTGCTAAAGCTAAAGCTGTTTTGCCTGAACGAGTACCTGACGCAGCTTTTAACCCTTGAGCTCCATCATTTAAAAGTAGCTTTGTTACTTCAGTTAAAGTAACAACTGGTGTAATTTTACGACCTGCTGGTGCAGCATCGTCCATAGCTTGAACACCAAAGGTGCTAGCAGCAACTAATACTAATACTGTTTTCTTTTGAATACCATTCATAATTATTCCTCCATGTTAAATAGTATACTTTCAGTCTACGTATTTAAAATAAAAGTGCAACTGGTCCTATTTTGACTCAATATACCCTTGACGTAGCTCTTCTTGATAAAAGATATATAATCCTGAAAGTACAAATAAAAATGATACAAGCAATGATCCAGGTATACGTTCACCTAAAAATAGCCATCCTAATAAAGCGGCAAAGACAGGACACATAAAGCCAGCAAACGATAAAAATGTTGCTGTATATTTTTTAAGTAAATAACCATACAAATTATAAAATATCAAATTAGCAACTACTACAATAAGTATTGTTGCTTGAATAAAGGGTATCCAATGAGACACAGGGAAAGGATCCCAACATTCAACACATCCAGAAGTAACTAACGCTAGTAGGCCACCAAAAAACATACCTACACCATTGACAAATATTGAAGAATAATCACGCTCTTTTACCAGTTTGCGTACCACTACCCACCCATAGGCACTAAAGACAACTGCTCCAAACGTAATCAGTTTAGGTGTTAACGATTGTAGTAATATGCCTTGGTAAGCCTCATGTATAAACGACGGAATAAGTGAAAAAAACCCAAGACTCAAGCCCAACCATTTTTTGGGTGTCATCTTTTCAGAAAATGCCATATACGAAAACAATGCTGCAATAAAGGGGGATAAATTATAGAGAAAAGCTGATTCTATACTTGATATATCTTTAAGAGCACATGCATCACACACATAAGTTAAATAAATATGAAATAAAATTACTTGCGCAAACAGCAACCAATCCCGTTTTATATAATAGCTTATTTTATGTTCGAGCAGCCTAGGATTTTTAAGTAAACAATAGGCATTAAGCAGTAACCCTGCAGCAAGCATACGTACAGCAACAAAAAAAAGTGGTTGGGTATAAGCTAGAGCCCATTTGCTAATGGTGAACATACTAGCGCATACCATATAAAGAAAAACAACAAGAATCATAAGTATAATTTCGTAGCTATAAAAATAGATTAAATAGGTGTGGTTTCTTCTGCTTTATAAAAGATATAAAAACCAATAAACATAATAGACATTGAGATATAAAACGTTGTAGGAACACGATAACCAAAAAACAACCAATCAAATATGGCTGTCACTATAGGAGTTATAAATCCAGTAAACGAAAGAAAAGTAATCGTATACTTTTTAAGTAATTCTATATACATAGTGTTACATATAAGATTA
This sequence comes from Candidatus Dependentiae bacterium, assembly GCA_013821315.1. Classification (NCBI taxonomy): domain Bacteria; species Candidatus Babelota bacterium. The sequence goes on from JACDHA010000023.1 coordinate 17,322, forward strand.
GAAACTACTATAAGACCACCCGTAGTTATTAAAAACCACGGTACATTAGTAACAGGCACAGGGTTCCAGTTTTCGGTAAGCCCAGAATGCACAAGAGCCATAAGGCCACCAATAAGCATAGTAACACTGTTAGCCATAACAGAATCGCATCCTTTTTGACATACCGCTTTTTGAATAAATATCCAGCCAAGCGGACAGACTAACACAGAAGCAAGTAATGCTAATTCAGGTACTGATACTAAACCAAAATACTTATATAAATGTGGATCAGCTGCATCAGCACTTATAAGCAATGGTATCGAGCCTAAAAGCCCTATACAAATACCAAGCCATTTTTTACCTGATAATCCTTCACGCAAATAAGTCACTGACAGTAAGGCTGACACAAAGGGATACAAGTTATATAAAAACGAAGTTTTAGCGGGGGTTAAATGTTCAAGAGCGAGAAATTCCAACCAGTTAGTAAGATAAATAGTATATACAGCCGCCCAAAATAAAGGCCACCACGAAATAGTCGGAACTACAAAGCGATCACGCCTAAAAATATACTGATAAGCAAGCACAACTGCGCCACCAAGCACCATGCGAAATCCCGTTAAGAATAAAGGCGATGTATAATACAACGCTACTTTACCAATAGGGCATACGAGTGCATAAAAAATATTAAGTAAAAAAACGGCGATCATAGTGGTATACCTCAGATATTACTGTATGTGTTTTTATAGTTTACCATAAGGCAATCAAAAACACCACCCTGCTCCTAGAGCACCTCTAAAGGCTGTTGCGTAGAGAAATAAACTACGTACACTAATAACTACTAGTATAAAAAAAATAAGCACCCATTTTAAGATAAGAAAGGGCTCAGATGAGCTTGCTCAAAAAAACATTTTTAGCTTTAGTAAGTTGTTTTTCTTTAGCCTACGGCATAAGCGAAACTCAATTATTGAGCACTATGGCAACATTAGAACACCAATGCTTTGATTTAATGGTGCGCGTTGTAGTTTTTGAACTTACGTGCGATTACCCTGCTCAAGACTTTCAGGTAATAAAAGCTTACTTTCAAAAAGAATTTACTGCTGGACTACTTTCTAAACTCAACTCCAAGCAAGATCTTAAAAAGCATAAACTTACTAAAAATCAACTAAAAATCTATTCTTCTCGTCTGGCTGAAATGCAAAAGCTAGCTGCTGATCATCATAAAAAAGCTTCTGACACTGTAGCTAAAACAGTTATACGTAACGGGCAGTATAAACAGTTTGGCCAAGAGTTTTTAAGTTTAGGAGAACAGCTCGGCTCAAGCACCCTAGAAACGTTAGTAACGGTAGTAAAGCTAGATAAAGACAAAAAAGCTGCGCAAGCACTTCTGCATAAATGTTACAATCAATCAAAAAGAACACTTGTTGAGCAATTTAACGCTGACAGAGTAAGCGCTTTAGCAAAACAGCATAATCTCGGCTTTATCAATAGATGGAAATTCAGATCTGGCCTTTCTAGTTTAGAAACTGAGTGCTCAGCATTTCTTGAGTCTGCCTTAAGCACCGATTTATTTTTACAATAAGCAGCTACTTACTGGGTCTCTAATTGATACTTAGCTAACCATTGCTTAACTTCTTGCGTAACTGGATCTTGTTCTAACTCAAGTAAATCTTTATTGCTTTGTTCTAAAGCAGCTTCACGCTGCAACTCATACTCTTGATCTTCAGAGTAATCATACCTATAGGTATAAGCATTATTTTGGTAGAACTCAACCTCTTTTAGTAAATTAAGATAATAAGAGGAGGTTGCATTACCACATAATTTTTTAGCAAAATCAAAATAGGCATAAGCAGCACCATTTTTGTATGCATGAAAAGCTTTCTCATCTTTTATTAAGTTTGCATAACTTGCATGATCCATAACATGCAAATTATGTAATGACCAGTCAATTGCTTGTTCTATACCACTTTTTACTTGTTGACTACGCACTAGACGCGCAGCATACCACTTACAATACTCAGGAGTACGTTCAATAAATTGCAATGGTGTTTTAAGAACATAAAAATCAAGTCCAAAGTTTCGTGGATCAACGAAAATATCTTTTCGCAAACCCCAGATAGTATGATTTTCTCTATAAATAGACCCTAACATATATGCTGCCTGTGCGCTACCAAGTATAAGAGCCTTTTTAAGCATACGAATACCGGCCCACACATTTTGCTCTCCCTGAGTTCCCTCAAGCAAGCTCATAGCTTCTTGATATATTTTTTCACTGTACTGTTCAAAACTACTTTGTTGTGTATTTGAGTTGGAGTTGCCACTAGATGCATCGTTACTATTTTTAAGATCTTCTATCTCTTTTTGTACCCAGTTAATACCAGCTTGAAAATAAGTATCATACGATTCATCTAATGCATCAGGCATAGGCTCAACGTGAGATGTAGAAGACTCCCTAGCAGGTGAGTTTTTTTTACGACGCTTTTTCTTTGCTTTTTTTGATTTTTTAAAAGTTTCTACCGTTGCAACTTCTTCCATTTGAGTTTGCATAACCGTCGCTAGTTGCAATTTTTCACTTAGAGCGCGTTCTAAATCTACTAACTGCTCTTCACTATTTTTGTTTTCTTGAGCCAACTGGTCAAGAATTGCTTTAGCTTGAAGACTTGTTGTACTTAAAGGACCAAGTAACTCTTGTAACTCGTTATGCTTTTTATCGTGTAGCAGTATTTTACTATAACAGAGGTAGGCATCTGCTTGAGTGTTTACACTGCCATAAGTGGCGATAATTTTGAGCATCTCTTGTATCTGTTTTAACACACTTACACGATTATTGCTTTTAGCTTTTTGGCGCCTTTTAGATTCAACATATAAGTGTCCCGCACAATACTCTTGTACGTGATAATCAACCAAAGATACATAAGCCTTAGCAAGAGCATCATATAAACCTTTAAGCTCTTCCTGCTCAAAAAGTTGTTGTTGTTTTGCTATAAGCCCTTGTATGCGCGTAAATGCTCCAATTTGCGCTTGTTCTTTTAATGTACTAGCTGCACCAATAGCACGAATAAATAATGTGTATAAAGGTTGTTTAAGAACAGTTTTAAGCTCAACATCTAATGCTAAAGCCTTAATACATAGTTCTAAAGCTGAAGCATTGGCTGTGGGGACATTAAGTTTATATAAATACAAACCTAAATTAGTATAGGCTTGTTTTAAATACACATGAGAGTTTGTCGGTGGTGTTTTTTCTAAATAAGCAATAGCACTAGAAAGCGCCTCTTGATTGTCAACTTGTTCAGCATTTAGTTGAGCTTGCTTATAATAAAGCACGGCAACTGCATCTTTTAAAAATGCACTATTTTCTACTGTTGGAGTTATCTTTTGACTTAAAGTAAGTAGATAAGAACTCTCATCAAGAGATGTAATGTGATTAAGTTTGTATTTTAGTATCATTTCAGCAGCGGGGCTACAGTAAAAGTTGGTCCAACTGTTATTAAAATAAGTAAGTGCTCTCTCTATCGTTTTCTTGGGCGCAACAATTACCAAGAGCGTAATACAGTGGCCCTAAATACTTATTAATTTTTTTTGATTGATAACCGTCTTTAAGGAGATTATTAAAATACGTTAAAGCTTGTTCTAAACTTTGCCTGTCTCTTTTTTTGGTTAATAGTTGAGCATGAACAAACAAACAATCTTTTAATGTAGTGGCATCTGAACAGGTAAATCCCTCTCTAATGCATTTTTCAATACGAGTGGTTAAAACTTCTTTATTAGCTTGAGGATTATCAAACTCATTTAAAAGGAGCTGCGCTAACTTTACTTGTCCAGCTCCCTGAAGTATTTTAATTTGCAAAGCAAAATCACCTGTTGCTTGAGTAATACCTTCAAGGTCCTTAAGTGCCGATTCAAGTTTGTGCTTAAACGGCTCTTGTTCAATAATATGTAATGCCCGTATATATAATGCTTTTTCTTTAAGATCTTTATTAGTACTTTGATTAAGTATATCTGTTATATAAGTCAATGCTTCTTTTTGTTCAGGCTTAACAGCTTTACGTATAAGGCTACTTGCCTTTTTAAGTTTAAGCTGCATAATCTCTTCTTTAATCTGTTGACTATCAATAGCAGGATTATCTTGAGCAAGGATTACTACTTCTTCAAGCATGGGTATTAGAGTACCATCTAGAATAGGTTGATCTCTTTTAATTAAAAAAGCTATTTTTTTAAGGAGCACTAACGGCATAGCTCTTTTAACTGCCTGAACAATTTCTTGTATTTTTATAATAGTATGCATGAGTGGAGCTATTTCTAGATGTACTCCTACAGGATTAAACAGCTCAGCCATTTTCTCTTTTGTTTGTTCATTTAAATAGCTCTGAGCCTGTTTTTGAAACTCAGGAAAAAAATCAACTATAAGTTTAAAAAAATTAAGAGCGCTATCATACTTCTCTATAGAAGGATCCATCAGTGCTTTTGTATGGTAATAACTTCCAAAAGAATGCTGTATTTTTACTCGATTATAACAAGCTGTTCTATACATAGGTAGCGCCACTTCTGTGGGATATGCTCGGATAATCTCTTGTAAGTAAACAAGACCTTTTCGTAAATAAGTATGATTATCAAGATTATTACAATCTAAATCCGCCCAACCTTTAGTTATGTCAGATAGAGCTTGCATACGAGCTTTCTTTACTATTTTACGCTGCTCAGCACTAACATCAGATGACATCATACATTTATCAGCATAGGCAATACATTTTTCAAGAAATTCAAATCGCAAAAATAAATTTTCTTGAGAATGCCGAAGCTCTAGATAAGTACCAAGATAGTAGACTAAGGCTTTAGTATTAAATTGAGTGCAATAAGTAATTGCTTTTTCAAACCAAGTAAAAGCTTCAGCAAAGTTGCCTTTATGCACTGATAGTTGCCCTAAATCAAACACCGCAGCACCCAAAAGGTCATCTAGTTGTTTATTTTTATGTTGGCCAGACTCTTTGTAATGAAGCTCAAGAGCATCAGCTACTTCTTTATAAAGTAAATATGCTTCATCATGCTTTTTTTCCTGAATACATCTTTGAGCTTTATCTGTTTTTTTTAAAATCTCCTTCAAAATCTCTGTTTGAGCAGGAGTTAGACAATATGCAGCAAATTCTTGACTCATACCTCTTAACAGGATGCTACAACTTAGCCATAAAAACATACCACAGGTCACTATTATTATTTTTTTCATTAAAGCCTCAAGACAACCTGTCGTAAAGAAATAAGACATATTAATTTAATTATACTTAATTGTATCTTTTTTCTTTAAAATTGTCGAACTGAAACTTTAATTCAAATTTCTTTCTCGCGCAAAATATACCACGAAATGGCATAATTTACACCACGTGTTGGTATATTTTACCTAATCCCTTTGTTCTACTATTTTTTTTAAGTTTAAATCGAGACCTGTCTTGCCCAGGAACCTTAGATAACATTTTGCTTTTTTAAGTCATTTTTTACCGCAGCAATATTTTGAGTGTCACATAAAAAGCACTGCATACCCAAGCTTTTTGCAGGCTCAAGATAGTCTGGCTTAGTTTCAATTAGATAACAGTCAGTTGGATTAAGTTTATAGGTAGCAAGTAATGATTTATAGGCAGCTTTACTAGGCTTAAGCTGTTTAAGAGTACCAGATACTGCTATTTTATAAAATAATTTAAAAAAATCGGGATATTTTTTTTGTAAAGCAGTTATAGTTTCTGTATTTTTATTTGAAAACAAAAATAGTCTGTTATGTGGATTTTGAGCACAGGCACGTACAAGTTCATGCCCCTTTGTTACGGGAAGCATAATAGATGCCTCAGCTTCAGGATTAAAAGCAAGAGAAGCTGCATGCAATAAAATAGAGCGCTCGGGCCAAAACCATGCTATCTCTTTTTTTATTATATCACTTACTTTGTCATGCATTTCTTTGCTAGAAAACTTATTAATAAAATACCAGCACCAGGCAGATGGAAATATAAGATCTTTAAAAAAGACCTTTGGTAATAAGCCACGTTGTTGTACAGGTATTTTAGCTACTATCTCAAACAACCTACTACGATAATGATCAATAGTTTTTTCAGTTACAAGCCCTTTTAACGCGCTTGTGTCTTGGTTTGGCGTAAAAAGCAGATCGTCTAGTTCAAAAATAACATTGTTAACGCCATGTAATAGACTTGTTAGACAGACTAACATTACAACATGAGAAAAAAAATTATACTTCATTCTTTTATCCTAATTATTTTGATTTTTTTACTATCTTTAGTCTTTTAGGAATAATAATACATTGTTAAGTACTACTTCAAGGTTAATTCTAATCAACTATTTTAATTATACCAGACTGTGGAATAATAATATGATTTATAAAAGCATTATTGCGCAGCCCTATAACTTTATTAATAGGAGCATATCAAACAGAAAAAACAACTCTAATAAAACGCCTTGGTAAAGAACAGGATTATACTTATGTAACTTTTGATGACATACGTTTTTTATTAGCAGCTAGAAAGGAATCTCTCTAGAAATCCCTTTCTATACACTAAAAACTGCTAACTCCATCCAAACATCAAGCCTTTTAATTAATGTTTTAAGTATCTGCTTAGTATCATCAGAGATATAGTCCCAACCTCGATCTAAAGAGTCACCTTTGCAATATAATAAAAGCAATGATTCTTCAAGCGAAAAAGGTCCACATTTAATAGTACGGTGTTTTGAGGTACCCAATACACCTATACGCCTAGACATTACTTGCACATCAAATAACAATGGTGTTTGAGGTATTTCAGTTACACCTAGCACTGTTGTTGTGTCTACTATTTCTGAAAAACGATTGTGAGGTGCTGACGGAGGAAGATGATATGTAAAATAGGCACATAATGCAGTTGCTAATGTTACTTTATGTTTAATCCACAATTGATTTTCGATGGCAAGTCTAGTGGCGCTGTTAAGCTTAGCTAGTTGAGCAAGTGCTTGATCTTCTAAAGCTAACCATTCTAAGTTCGCCAGTAATGTTAAGTACAAAGCCTGAATACTTGCTTTTGCCACAAGCTCAGACTGCGCGTGCTCCA